>JBAZUT010000009.1 GCA_041661265.1 Candidatus Paceibacterota bacterium
CATCGTAAATGAGACAAAAATAACCGAGTACTATTTGATAGATGAAAAAATAAATAAATCATTTTCTTCGATGGACACCCCGCCGGGAATCGCCGCGGTATATTCCAAACCCGGCAACAAAATTGACCATACAAAACCGATTGTCTATCTCAACGCAATCAACGATCCCGGAAACGTCGGCACGATCCTGAGGTCTGCTCTTGCGTTTGATCTGCAAAATATCGTGATCGACGAACGCTCGGCGGACGTCTATAATCCAAAAACCATCAGCGCCGCAAAAGACGCCATTTTCAAACTGAACATCGGATTTGATAAGGATAGAAAATTTCTTATTGATCTGAAAAAAATGTCCGCCCAAGGCGGACCAGCCTCGGGCTGGCCCATATTCACAACGCGGCTTGAGAAATCCAACGGGCTTGAAATTTTGAATAAGCAAAAACTGTTCTGCATTGTCCTTGGAAGCGAATCGCATGGCGTGGATGAAGCCATCAGAAAAATGAGTGATGATTTCATCAGGATCCCGATGAGTGCCAACATTGAGTCTCTCAACGTAGCCGCAAGCGCCGCAATAATTTTTCATGAAATTTATAATAATCGTAAAAACTGACATTAATTCTATTGTAAAAATGCGCTAAAAACCTTCGGAAGGGTATTTTAGCCCCTCCCCCCATTTGCCTAGAGGAGATTTGACAGGGTATTGACAAAAGCACTATAAAGTACTATAATACAATGTTCCTTTTAAAAAATAAAAGAGGAATAAAAATGAGGTGATGGAATGTTAAGAATGATATTAGAGCTAGGGTTGTTCATATTTGGAATCGCGTCGTTGATTGTTGGCATTAGTGCAACTGAAAAACACCACCGGTTAATAAAATTTGTGGGAATTATTATGGGAATCGCGGTGATATTTTTTTCAGGCGCCTTATATTCTCAAGGAACGGATGCCAGCGGCGATGTCAGCTTGCCTGACGGAATATATTACATGCATAGCGACTTTATCCAAAGTGATGATAATGTATATGTATTGTTGGCTCCGACGCCATCTACAGTTCCAAAGTATTATCACTTCCCAACAAACAAGATAAATCCGACAGAACAGCTAAAAGCCGGCGATACCGTGGAGATCATGGGAGGTACGATATCAAAATATAAGTAACTATATAAGCGTAGAACATACGCTTTTTTTATAAGATAATCCTGCTTGCCGTATTTGGAAAATGCAATAAGAATGTTTATACAACCGATATCTTATCGATCTCTCTAAAAAGGACAGACATTTCTCATGTTCCAAATTGATATCTCATTATCCGGGATGAGTTTTCTCCATCCGCACCCCTCTTCTTGTGTTGATTTTGGCATAGTTTTTGACATATGCCCTTAGTTTACCAGAAGATCAATATGTCTGTACACATTACCAAAAGGTATTGACATTTCTGTTCTTTTATGAGACTATACTCTGTTGTTTATACAACAGGAGAGATGATTATGTGGAATGAACTAGTTATAGCATTTATTCTTGTGAGCATAGCGGCATTTCTTTTTGCTCTTGCAAAAAAAGCCGCTGACGACTATGTGAATAATATATACGATCGGGATTCATTTGATTCGGTCGTCGCAGTTTTTTTCTTTGCAGTTGGACTGGCTTTTCTCGTTGTGGCATTCGGATATGCGAAAGAATATGCCATAATACCTTCCGCCATGTTCACAATTCTTGCGGTCTTAATGAAAAAATTCAAAAAAACTCCCTGATCACGGGAGTTCTTTCTTTATAGCAGATCGGAATCCGACAGATATCGCGAACGTTTTTCTGCATCGGACCCTATCGGAGAGAAAACTCTTAATCTGAGACTTTTCGCAGTTCTATATATTCCAGCTTTCCCTTGGAGGCTTTTTTGGAAAATTCCGAAGATGCATTGATCTTCAATTTCAGATCTTTCAATATGGAATTGTAATACCTTCTCTGATCCCCTTTTACAATGCTCATCAATATCCTTCCGTTCGGACGGAGTATGCGGGCCAGTTCTTCCAATATTTCTTTCCGGAATTCGTTCTCCATCCCATAGTGCATAAAAGTGTTTATGAAAATAGTGTCGACGGAATTATCGGGAAGTCCGGTCCGGTGAGCCGAAGCAAGAATAAAGTTTCCGGAATCGATCTGCTTATGATCAAGCCAGATATCCAATCCGCGTGCATCGGTTCCCGCTTCGCGCAGTTCATCCATAAACTTTCCCGCTCCCGTTCCAACATCAAGCGTCTGGCCCAAATTCTTATCCTTGACGAATTCCCTCAGCTGTTCGGGATTCCGGGTGCCAAAAAACCATCGAGCATCCCGGTTGGTCCGGTCAAAACCATTCTCTTTGATTTTCCCATCCGGCGTTCTGCGTTTAATATGAACAAACCCGCCCGGATCATATCCTTCTTTCTGAACCTCTATCTCTTCTCCGTCCGGATAGCGATACTTCAGCTTGTAACCGCTTTTCAACTCCTCGATCATCGGCGCCAAATGAGCTTCTTCTTTCGCATTATCTAAATCGGGCTCAGGCTCGGGTCCCACCTCTTCCCGGAACAGCTTCATGACATCTTTCAGTCTTTCTCCAAAAACCTCCCCGAAGCACTTTTCGAGGTCGGCCTCGCGCTTTCGTTCGGACAGAACACTCCAAAATTCTTTGAGCTTTTCTTTTCCGAATCTGTTTTCCAGGAACCGGCAAACGAGTCTTTCCCACTCCTCGACCGCAAAATCCCCCTCTTTGAAATCCTTTACGATCTCGTCATATGGGTCCTTGTCCCGCACTTGCTCCCTTGCTTTGTCTTCAACCATCTTCCTGTAATCGAAAAAATCCTTCGTATATTTTTCCCACATTTCCTGGTCGATGAACACGCATGCCATCTCCTGCGCCCATTTGTTTCCCGGCTCCCTGTAATCAACTTTGTTAAAAAAAGAATGGGCGTGGGTCAATTCGTGCGCTATGGTCGGATAGATGCTATATTTGTAGTTTTTCCTCGAACGTATCTCGAACTCTTCGAATGTGATTTCATTTTCTTCGAGATATTTCCGGACCTTCGGATCATCCGGGTCCGATTTCAGCGTCATGAACTTGCCTATATGATACTTGTCGCTTTTCTCGTCATAAATGCAATACATATCGTCTTCGATGACACCCTTTTCGAATTTATCCGGAAAACCGGCCTTAAGATATTCTTCATACTCTTTTCTATCGCTATAGACCCGAAAATCATATGCTGACGTATTTTCGTTCTCGCCCAGATATTTTTCGATCTCGCTGTTTATCTTTTGCACTTCAGCCGAAAATTCTTCCTTATCCATTACCCCGTCCAGTCCTTTATCAAAATAGACCTCACCGATATTAAGTTCTTTCTCGGGATATTTTCTTTGTTCGGGATTGCCGGTATCCGCATCCTCATCCGGCAAATCGCCGGAAGTCCTGTCGTTAAAGGCCTGTATAAAATTTCTTTCATTCATTTCCATATTTGATCGGTTTATGCTCTTATTCTCTGCTTAGTATATCAAAATATCGCTCCATTGGCGACAAATGGACATTTATTAAAAAAAGAGAGTTTTTTTGCTCTCAATTCAGAAGTCACACATACGACCTGTTGATCTCGCTCTTACGAGCTTCTTTCTGCTTTGCTCGAATTTCTCTGCCCATATCTATTTTTCTTGGAGAATCCGCCGGCTCATTCATGCAAAGCTCAAGCTCCTTTTCAGTGAGATCGGCCATCATCTCGGCATATGTTTGGTCCCGCTCTTCCAGAGTGTGGTCGCAATAAGCGCGGCCGCATATCGGACACAAGCTCATATTCTCTGCCTCCGAAATTAATATTAATCTGAATTGTCTCTTTGTCAACAATTAAAAAGTCCGGTCACAAACGGATTTTGAAACAATAAAAATGCTTTGCACCTTGAAGCTTCCTGATGAGGAAGCGAAAAAGTGGACCGTACCGGACTGTCACTGCTCGTCCCGAGGACTCGGGACTGCGTTCGATGTGGCTTCGCGACAATATATCCGCCCTCCTTCGCCCAGGGCGGCGGGGCTTCACTTCGGCTCGGGCGAGGCGGAATTCCCTCACACCCCCCCCCCTTCCGCCTTGCCCGCGCTTTGAACGCCGACAGAATTTGTGCCAGCGTTACCTGGCGCTCCGTCCTTTTCTATTTATATTTCAATACCAAAGACCCAATCCTTTTTTTATAAATATTGCATATTTATAACGGCTGCTATTTTCACACTCAATCTTAATTGTTACAGTAATGTCTTTTATATTAAATTCAATTTCAGATGTATTAACTTCTTTTAAGAAATGTTTGCAAAATGAATTCCAATTTAACAAAGGATTGACCGGTATATTTTTATCCTTAACAAATCTCTCGATGTCAGCTTTTAATTTTTTGAAATTAAATATATCATTTACATATTTTTTAATATTGCTAAGAATTTCTTTGTTCGATTTACCTAAAATTAAATTGGGTGATAATAAAGATGATATAAATTCAGTTGATGATTTTCTATCTAATTTAGGGTGAACTATCCAGTTGCAGTATACATACAGCGTTTCGTATTTTGAAGTTAGATTTTCATTATCAATAATCTTGCGAGCGGTAATCAGAAAATATATAACCTCTTGCCCGCTATTAAATAGCGAATTATTTGGCATATTTGTTCTTAAATTATCCAACAATACTTGTTTATCCATAAATAGACTTTATTTCCCCGATTCAGTCCGATTACCTTGTTTGCACAACATTTGACAATTACTTAATACGGTTTTTCCGCCTTCATGTCACGGTTTTATATGGTCGGCTTCCATTTCTTCTGTTTCAAAATGTTCTTTGCATTTTTTACTTGACTTGCCTTGTGTAAGTATTTATTTGATGATTTATTTTTCATAAGCTATTTGCTTTAGGTGTAATAACTAAAAATTATTTGAACGCATTTGCAAAAACAGTGACAGGATTGCTTCTGGAAGATATTTTTGCGGATTTGGATTGTGCCAAATTTTATAATCAAACATCTGCTCTTCGTACATCCCCCCTAAAATCATCAGGGAGCTGACTTTAGAATTTTCGCAAAGATTTAAATACATCTCTGGTGTATTTTGCATTTCCAAAATTGGACTCATAAAAAGCGGCGGCCGCATAGTATCCTCATCTGCAAGAACCACAATGTTATGCGCGTTATCTAAAAATTTATTGCGGGCTCTCGTTAAAGCTCGATCTATTTTGATTTCATCATCATCGCCAGAAAGCACACCACCACGCCTTGCTTTCTCATACTCTTCTGGCCTAAAACCTTTCACTTCCACATATATAGTTCCCCCATTTAGCTCACAGGCAAAATCAACATCCTTCTTAGAAACAGTCTTTTTATCTATCTCAATCACGGAGATACCAAGCTTATTATTAAAAATGATAATCGCGCGCATTTCGCTTATAGTCTGCCAGTAACTTGGGACATTTTTCAGCTTTGATTCAAAAACTTCCCTAAACTTGTCGGGAATGAGACTAAGTAGTTTCTCCTCTAGCACTACATTATTTTTTAAGTAATTATTTCCTGCCATAATTTACTTCATTAAATCATCAAGCGAAACACCGAGAGTTTTGACAATTTTACTTAACCCCAAGCAAGTCCGTAAATTAATCAAAAAAGTGAATCAACCAATTTTTCAGCTTCTCTATCCATCGCATTATCATCATGATTGTCGATATGAGAAGCTACGCACAAAAACGCAACTGTTGCTCCCCGAACGGCAAACCAGACTCTCGGGAATTGATTGGGACGTAAATTTTTGACTGCCAGTTCTATTTTCCAAATTGCAAAGCTTTCAAAACACTTGATCCTATGCAGCTTTGCCGGGGCGATGACCTGCCTTGGGTTTACTGGATCAAAATGGACTTCGCAGATTCGCTTGAATGACTCAATGCCGGGATCAAAAAAAAGGAAACCGCCGTTTCAAATTGGCGGATTCTTTCTCAAAACGAGGATGAAAAACAAAATTAAGCATTTTCTTCCATGTTAGTTCCGCGATAAAAAGCCAGCTCATAAGCAATCTCCTGATTGGGAGCTGTACCGATATATGGCGCTTCTGCGTGCGTCAGATCCTCCAGTTGTTTTCCTGATAAGTGGCCATATTTCAAAATAACCCTATCTAATATTTCATGTTCTTCCTTTGAAAAATTTCTTTCAATTTTCCTTCTGGCTTTGTAAATTTCCGTCGGGTTGAAATCAGCCCTCTCTTTTTCTTGTTTTATATCAATCTCTTTTCCATTCATATCAGCAAGCACTTTTTCCATGGTTATAGGAAATGGCCCCATGGGCAACGCCTTATAAACATCGCCGGTCAATGATTTATTGAATTTTTCAAAATAATCAAAATCGACGAAATATAACAATTTCGCTAGTTTTTTCTTACCTTTTATCTCGCCGCCAAGCTTTTCCGCAAGATATAAGATAATCTCCTTATATTTTTTTTCGTTGATTTTTGCCATGTCTTTTCATTTACTAAATTCTATAAATATTATACCACAATAATAATCCAAAGTAAAGTAATTTCTGTGGACCCAAGGAGAGTCGAACTCCTGACTTCGCAATGCCATTGCGATATTTTACCACTGAACTATGGGCCCTTATGAAACATTTTTGGCATTTCCATTAATTCTAAATGCAAGTCAGCAGACAGATAATCAATTCTGCAAACTCCCTTGTAATTCTTTTTTTCCGATTTTTTCCCTATTGTTCGCGGGTCAATTCTTGCTCTATAGAATTGCGACGACGGAACTTTCGTGACCCTGGACCACAGATTTTCCAATTCAATTATATTCTGATCGGCTCTGCATTGAAGAGTACACCGAAATTTGTTTTCATTGATATTATAGCAAAATCTCAACAAGCGCAAGAAAAGACTGATAATAAATGGGTCCGAATTACCAAACAACACTGTACCCCGCTTACGACTCTTGCCTCCTTCTCCCAAATACAGCATTGATAGTGCAACCCTGGCGATGTCCTTGTTTTTCAATGCATTCGCAAGCCGCTTATTCCGCTGCGTGACCGATTCCAAATACTTTCTTCTATTGTTTCTATTTACGACCAATGCGATTTTACGACCAATGCGTGCATTCCTCACAACCATACTTTTCACTCTCTTGTGATATTCTTCCGACATACCGATATTTCTACACCAATTTGAAAGTGTGCTTTTAGGGATCATAATTTTCAGAGATTTTTGAATCTCTTTATATGTTTTCCCTTTTTTTCTCAGATCGATAGCTTTATCTTTTGTGGTTTGCATTTTCATATCTTTATTGTACCACCGCGCTTATCAATGTGCAAACTACATAGAAAACCACATCGCCCTCACTGATTATTACAGCCATCTGCCATCTCTGTTCTACCAACTGCGCTAACGGCCCAAATCAACTTATAACGTGTAACTCATAACCCACACCGCCAACTAAACACGACTAAGCACCTTGAATTTTAAGCTATAAGTTATATGCCACACGTTACACGAAGTTATCTTACCAAAATCTGAAAAAAACACAAGCCTTGCGATCAATTAAAAAAGTAAGCCGAAATTAATTCGACTTATAGTTCTTTATTGCCTGCATTTCATCCATCCCAAGCTCCCTGTGATCTTCAAAGGTTCCATCCCCTTTTCCGTATAGGACCTCCCATGAACCATCCACGTAACTGGTCTTATAGATGACATCATGCTTTCCATCCTTATTCAGATCAAAAACGATCGTTGAAGCTTTTTCAATTTTCCTTCTCGTTATTTCCTTTGAAAAAGAACCGCCAGATCCGTCCATCGTTATATAGATCACATCGATAGCTGAGTCATACTGAGTTATTATAGTATCGTTCAAACCGTCATTGTTCATGTCCTCCCTTACAATATAGGGCGGACCGTTGATACATCCTGCCGTCAAAGCAGCGATCGCTATGACAGTCAAAACCAATATCCATTTATTCATTCTCTTACCTCCTTTATTCAAGTAACCGGTACTTTGCCTAAACTGCATTATACGCTTATTTATCATTATTGTCAACACATCGGGATTATCTGTATTATATGGATTTAAAAAAGCAGTGATGATCCATCAAACTGCTCATATTATATTTATTACCAGCTGCTTTCGATCCCGATGTCCTCCCTGCACCATTTCCCATCGAACTTGATGAGTTTTGCGGCTCTGTATGCCAGCGCGCGAGCTTCTTCTTTCGTGTTCGCTATGGCCGTCACCGACAGCACGCGTTTCCCTTTGAATGTATAGAGGTCATTCAGCCGTTCGGTGCCGGAATGATTTACATAGACTCCGGAGATCTTTTCGGCCTCTTCGATCCCGCTTATTATGATCTTTTCTTTCTTTGCATCTTTGACTTTCGCGGGATAGCCCTCGGAAGCGAGCACCAGACATACCGCATACTTTTTCTTCCAGTCTATTTCGACCTCGGATAGCTTTCCTGCAATGCACACTTCGACGATCTTCAGAAAGCTTGTTCCAAGAAGCGCCATCGCGACCTGCGCCTCAGGATCTCCCAGCCTGACGTTATATTCAAGGACCATCGGTCCTTTTTTTGTCATCATCAGTCCGAAATAAAGACAGCCCGCATAAGGCATGTTCCGGTCTTTCAAGCCCTGCATGGTCGGAATGACGATCTCCTGTTTGATCCTCTTGAAAAGGTCATCGCTCACCCAGGTCAGCGGTCCGATGGCTCCCATTCCTCCGGTGTTCGGACCTTTATCATTGTCATGAGCGCGCTTGTGATCCTGTATCAAAGGGAACATTTTGAACGTGCGACCGTCATAGAACACCATGAGCGACAATTCGCGCCCCGAAAGAAGTTTCTCTATAAGGACGATATTTCCCGCACAGCCGAATTCTTGCTTCACCATTATCCTGTATAACGCGGATTCGATCTCTCTTCTTGTCTTGCAGACGAAAACTCCTTTTCCGGAAGCCAGGCCATTCGCCTTCACGACGCCCTTTTTCAGATTATTCTTCCTGACATATTCCATCGCATCTTCATAGCCTTGGAACATTTCATATTCCGCGGTCGGGATCCCGTACTCTTCCATGAAAAGTTTCCCGAAAAGTTTGTCCGCTTCAAGCTGAGTGGCGAATTTCCCCGGACCGAATATCGGAATTCTTTCGTGTTTGAACCGGTCCACTATCCCCTGGTTGAGGATCGTTTCCGGCCCCACGATCGTCACATGGACATTGTTCCTGGCAAACCTCGCAAGTTCGTCCAAATTCGCAAGATCTATCGGCACATTTATCCCGATCTTCTTTGTTCCCGCATTTCCGGGGATTGCATAAACCTTGTGCCCCTCACGAACCAGCCTGTTCACCATCGCATCTTCACGCCCGCCGTTTCCCAAAACCAATACTCTCTGTTTCATAAGACATCTGCCTCCTTTTTCCTGTTTTCAATGTTCGATCGATTGGTTAGTCGTAAATTATTTAACTTCCCCCGATCAATGTATTCAGTTTAGTTTTTATTTCCATTTTGTCAATATATAAAACTCGAAAAGAGGTCTGCACCTTGTCCGCAAGGTCAGACCTCTGAAATTATATTATAATGCCGGCAATCGACATCAACAGAGGATCCGACCTGTATAAATGCAAGATCTGCTCTCAATACGAGAATATATAAACATATCACGAAAAAAAGAGAAAGCCTTTTCCGGCTTTCTTGTATTTTAGGATATTCTCCTTTTTTCTTTGTTTTCTTTTTCTCGTTCGATCCTCGCAAATCCGCAATTCTTTTCATTGTGCATTTCTCTTCTTTCTTTTTCTCCCTCTCCGGTCATGCTGCTCATTTTGTTTTCCTCCTTCTTTAAATTTGTTTCAAAAACAAAAAAACTCCCTGTAAGATATTATAGAGAGACTTCTTCGTCTTTTTGACACTTCATTGTGCCGCTTATGAAGATATTTTACACCCGCCTCCGATCTGAGTCAATACCGAATAAAAAAAGAGCAGACAAGTTTGTCTACTTCTGTGTGATGATCTGGGCTGATTTGTATACGCCGATATTGGCGTAATAGGCATTTCCCAATGTTTCTCCGCCGACACTTCCGATGGCTGTAGCATATCTAAATGCTGACCTGTCACTGTATCTGATGGAAAACGTTCCGTCATTGAATGTGTATTTGTAACTTCCTTTGCTAACCGGTCCGACGCCTGTGAATCTGACATCAATGTCTTTCAAAACTGCCGGTTCCTCCGTACACATGTATGTCACTGGGTCGCAAGTCTGAACTGTTACGTTCATTGCGGATATAAACATCTCCGCTTTATTCAATTTGTTTCTGTCAACTGATACGAACCCAACGCTCGAATCAATTGGTCCATAGCCATATGTGGATGAAATGTAGTTCCACCCCTCATCGTATGTCGAAGAACTGAAAGATACAAATGTTCCGTCATTCCCCCATGTTCCCGAAATGTAAGTGTCAGTCGTATTGCCATTCACAGTTTGCGTGAAAGACGCAATTGTATTGACTCCGTCATGCTTTACGATTACGGGCTTTGCCGCTTCTGCGCTCATGGTCAATGCAAACAAGACCATAAAGGCGACTATTACCTTATATATGTTGTTCATTTATTGTTCCTTCGCATACATACGTGTATGCTATGCCATCCTCAGTTTCTGAAGCCGATTCCCCTACTTCGGGAGATGGTTGTTTTGCGCTTTTTTTCACGCCTTATAAGGTTATCACAGATTTTGATATCTGTCAAGGGGACTGTAATCATTAAGCTATAATGTCCTCATAACTATTCATCTAAATGTCCAAATGGCAGAATATATTCGTCCTATGTCGTCATTCTGAGCGAAGCGAAGCGGAGTCGAAGAATCCCCATGTCTATGGCATTCTCATCGTCATAAAGGCTGGATCCTTCGCTCCATTCCATTACGCTCAGGATGACATCCGGGAATGAACATATCGCTGCATAATTAATTTGGACATTTTGCTGACTTGCAACGGGAGATTGAACCATATTTTGACGATAATTGTGAAACTACGAAAAAAAATACCGGCCATCATTTCACCGGTTTTTTATTATTTATAACGAATTTTCCGAAACAGCATCCTCCTTTTGCAACGCCCTTTTCGCAAGATAGCAGACCTTTGCATTCCCAATCTTTTATAAGTCGGAGCTTTATCCAGCAATAGAACATCTTCTCATCCGCCTCAGTCATAACAACCTCCATTGGCTCAATAATAGGTTTGTTGTGGAATAATGTCAACAACCGCTATTTTACTAAAAAATCGAGTCCCTGAAATAACTACCAGAGGTCCGACCTCCCGCTGGAGGTGCGGACCTCTTTCACAGGCAAACTTGTCGCGACAATACATGATCTTGAACACAAAAAAACCGCCCTCCGGCAGATAAAATAGTTTTCCATATTTTTTCATTTTGATCTTTGCATTTTTCATTTTTTCTGCGTCCCCGATAGGAATCGAACCTATATCTAGAGCTTAGGAGTCTCTTGTTCTATCCATTGAACTACGGGGACGGATATATATAATACTCATTTAATATAACAGTAATCCGGCATAAGTCAACATCAAACCCCGCAGCGAATCCCACTCCGCTGCCTTCCGGCACGTTTCATCGAATGCTGGCAGCGAAACAAGCATGCAGGTTCCGGCGCCGTAATAAAAAAGGATATCTTAATTGAATATCCCTGTCCAAGCTTTGTCCCAAAATCCTCTTGGGATGTATTTAAAGTTCAGAACTTTGCTTGTTTTTTTGAGCGCCGATTGCGACCCCCACTGATCAAATTTATCGCAGATCCCGCGCCTTTCGCCGATCTCATATTCCCATGAATTTAGCGTCCTATATATTTCGACCGCATATTTTGTACGCTCGTCACGCTGGTATTCGCTATTTTCCGCATTTGCAGACGTCATGATATCATCCGTGATCTTGATATATTCATCAGAATCTATATCGATGCTGGATTTATTTGACGCTTCCATACAAAGCCGGGGTTCTTCCTTTTTGTTTTTTTCGATAATATCCGCCAACCGCTCCTTGAAACGTTTCATGGAGAAGCCGAATATCTCAATGGTCATGGGGATCTGATTTGCATATCGTTCGAAGCTATATATATATATATATCATGGTGGCCTGTAATATCCAATCGCTCAAGCATAGCCTTCTCGATCATATCGTTCCATTGGGCTCCGCCTCCTTCGCTTCTTGCGATCACTGTGACGACTGCTTCAAGCGTGTCTCTTTCATTCTCATGGAATTTTCCATTGATAAGCTCATAGAGAGACATCCAGATCGCTTTTTCCGTGTGATATAGATTCACAGAATGCAATTTTTTTATTGCCACAAGCTCGGTTTCGTCCAATACTGATTTTTTCTCATTATCAAGCAATATTTCACGCAATTTTTCCATATTGCCCGGCGCAATCGCTGCCCTCTTTATGACTTCCGAGAACTGTTTTTCTTTAAAATGCGTCGGAATGCTTCCGACCATAGCCTCAGCCAAAAGATTCTCCTCATGCAGCTGTTTAAGCTCCGATACGGTCATGTTCACATAACATATACACTTTTCGTCTGACATACTTACCTCCGAATATAATGTACGATCCGCTTTGAACGTACAGCACAGTTACGCATAATGCAATTCCGATGTCAATAGTGGTGAAGATCTCGAACGATTGACATTTATTCTAAATCATGCTATGATGTTGAGTTGTAAATCCTACAACGCACTGAAAATATATGGATGTGAAACAACATGATTACGGTAACAGTATTGACAAAACGCAATCCTGAATTCAGGGAATACGAAGTGAACGAAAGAGTTTCAAATAGCGACAGATTGTTCAATGACATCTCCAGCGAACACAGCAAAGAAAGCCTTATCTGGATCGGTAATAACGGGAAGTCTATCGTGGAGGATTTATTTTCAACCGGCGGCATAGGCGATATCCTGATATTTTCCGAAAAAATATCGATCCAAAAGAAAAAGGAAGCAGACTGGTCAAAGATTGAAGAACAACTTATGGCCACTCTAGCGAAACTATACGGAGGGTCAAAGCTTTCATTCTGGACATGGCTTTCACGCGAGATTAACGCTTTGACGTCATAAAACAAAAATCGGAGGATAATTCTAATGATCGTCAATCAAGAAGAAATCGATAAGATCAAAGAGGAAATTAAAATATTTGAGAATGAAATAGAATGTCCAGAATGTGGCGGGAAGCAAAAAGTCATAAATGAAAGGTATTTAGTTTGTCACGACAAGATAACACCCTCTGGAACGATAAGACGCATATCAATGTTCAGATCTCACATGAAATGTTCATGTACAAAAATATATTTTATTTCAGCGGAAATAAATGATTCTATAATAGAAGAATTGGAAGATTCATATGCCCTAAATATGCTTTAGTATTGATAGGGATAAATGACAGCAGGAAATCATCTTGCTGTTTCTTTTTATCAAATGTCTTCTATGCTTGATGCTTTTCAAATAATATTAACATATGCTAGACTAATATCATGATAATCCCAAAAGAAGTAACAACCATTTTGAAAAAGCTTGAAAAGGCGGGCTTTGAGGCGTATATCGTAGGCGGATGCGTGCGCGATTTTTTGATTGACCGTGATCCGAACGATTGGGACGTGACCACAAACGCAAAACCCGAAGATATTCAAAGATTATTCCCACATAATTTCTATAACAACAAATTCGGCACGGTTACGGTTGTGGACGAAAAAGCGAAAAATGAGAACATGAAGAACATTGAGATAACAACCTACAGGATCGACCAGGGATACAGCGACAAAAGACATCCGGACGCGATCCTGTTCACCCCGAATCTGGAAGAAGATCTTGCCAGAAGAGATTTCACGATCAATGCGATGGCGTTGAAAGTCGAAAGTGGAAAGTCGAAAGTGGAAAGTCGAAAAGCAAAAAAATATGAGATTGTGGATCCGTTCGGCGGACAAGGAGATCTGAAAGACAAGATCATAAGGGCGGTCGGAGATGCTGACAAGAGATTCAATGAGGATGCTCTGCGCATGATGCGCGCTGTCCGATTCGCATCCCAGCTCGGATTCAAGATCGAAAAGAATACAGCCAACGCGATCAACAAGAACAGGGACCTCTTGAAATTCGTTTCATGCGAAAGGATACGCGATGAATTCTCGAAAATAATCCTGTCAGACAGGTCCTATGACGGCGTTGAACTCCTTCGCGAGACCGGACTTCTCAGATATGTCGTCCCCGAACTCGAAGCAGGGATCGGCGTGGGGCAGAACCGCCACCACATCTATACGATATATGAACACTCGGTCCTTTCTTTGAAACATTGCCCGAGCAAGAAACTCGAAGTGCGGATCGCGGCACTTCTTCATGACATCGCCAAACCGCAGACAAAAGCGGGATCGGGACCGGACGCGACTTTCTATAACCACGATTTTGTCGGCGCAAAATTCGCACGGAACATTATGACGCGCCTCAAATTTCCCAACGCCGTGATCGACAAAGTTTTTCTCCTCGTAAAAAACCACATGTTCTATTACAACACGGGAGAAGTCTCCGAAGCGGGAGTCCGCAGGCTCATCTCGAGAGTGGGAAAAGAGAATCTGAAAGATCTTATGGACCTCCGCATTGCCGACCGCCTCGGAAGCGGAGTCCCGAAAGCGAAACCATATAAATTACGCCATCTTGAATATCTGATCGAGAAAGTAAGCAAGGATCCGATCTCTCCGAAAATGCTCAAAGTGAACGGAAATGACATCATCAAAACCCTGAACGTCCCGCCGGGACCGAAGATCGGCGCAATCCTGAAAGTTCTTCTTTCCGAGATCATAGAAGACCCGGAAAGAAACACAAAGAAATATCTTGAGAAAAGAATGAAAGAGCTTTATGAACTGTCCGACGAAGAGATCAGAAAGAGCGAAAATATAATCCAGGAAAAGAAAGAAGAGGAAGACCTCAAAGACAAGAAGAAGTTCTGGGTGAAATGATCGAGATTGCCAAAAAGGAGCTAAGCTCCTTTTTAAATTATTTTCCGGAATATAAAGATTAATCCTCCGGTAGTGACAGGTCGCGACCTGTCACTACATATGATGTATTAAAAAAAACCGATCAGCTCTATTTCTTGATCGGCTTATATTTATCAGCATCGTTTTGTTTTGTTTCAAAAAAGATCGAAACGATAAGACCATTTGGACCCGCAGTAACCTCCCTATGAATTATCTTTATCTTTCTGTCATGTTCTTTGAACCAATCATTCACTTCTTTATCCAGCTCTTCAACATTATTACCCTTAAATGTCTTCATCTGTTCCATGATACACCTCTTTTTTCCGCTTCGATTCAAACAAGCGGATTCATGAAAAGATTTTGGCATACGGATACGCTTATGTCAACCCCGTGCGATTGCATATGCAAGAATGCGCCATCTGTCCGTATTACGAAAAAAATAACGATTAGCCTAATAGCCAATCGCTTTTTTGATTTTTATATATATCGCTCCATATGGAACAATTTCACTGGACAGGATAAGAACAGCTCCGATCCCGCCAACCGCCCCCAAAGCCTGCCATAAGGAATATTCCGAGCAACAACCGCTGATCGCGTTTCCCGCCATCTTGACCGCCACGATCATAAAGATCGGAGCTATCAGCAGCATGAAAACCGCATATATGGTTTTGCTGTTCTTCTTCACGATGATCTGCGCTTTTTCAGGCCGCAACATGCACGACAGCACGATACCTATGGCAACAATGCCGAATACCATCAATATGTCCTTCATGTCCAATCCTCCGGTCAGGATCCTGATCCCCACAACCGACACCAGAAAAGCCGGGAACAATATCATCACGGCAAGCTCTGATCTGCCAATTTCCCTTCCTGCAATTTTCAAATTATTACCTCCATATATGCATATTATAATACCGGATATTCAGAGTCAAGACGATACCTTTACAATAACAGCCAATATAATAGAATGATATAAAAGAAAAGGAGGCACGTTCTTTGCAAAACAGAATACCGAAAATAAAAAACACCGAATTGAAAATCGTTGCCTCTGCCGGCGCAGTGCACTATGGCAACGGATACTTTTTCAAGCCTATAAAGCTTGCGCAATTCAGCGCGGCAACGACAAAAACACTCACAAGACTGCCAAGAGCGGGAAATTTCAGATGGCATAAGCCATGGGAAACGATAAAGCCCATCGACGAACATGGAAATGTGGATTACATGAGTTATTCCGGGTTCGTGAACGCGGTGGGACTTTCCAACGTCGGAATTGAAAGATGGATCAGGAAATATTATCGTGATATAAAAACACCAGAAAAATTGATCGTTTCGATCGCCGCGGAAAACCTTGATGACCTTCTCGGCCTGATCAAATTCACCGATGCTCTTGATATTCTTGCGGTCGAACCCAACCTTACATGCCCGAACGACATTTTCTGTGTAGATCAGTGGATGACCGACGAAAAACTATTCATTGAAACCTTTGAGGCCATCTCTGAGAATTCCCGGCATCCGATCGTCCTGAAACTGAGTGCAAGGCAGAACTATGCCAGCATTGCCGAGAAGCTGAAAGACAAAGTTTCCGCCGTGAGCATAAACAGCGTTCCATGGGATATCATTTTTCCGGACAGAATTTCCCCGCTCGAACGTTTCGGCGGAGGAGGCGTCTCCGGAAGAACCGCAAAAGCTTTCACATGGGGAATGGCGCTTTCCATCTCGCGCGTCGCGGACATTCCGGTGATCGTTCCCGGCATATGGGAAGTGAATGACCTTGAAAGAATAAAAAAGATGGACAGATGGAATCTCGTCCCAAGCATCGGCTCGGGCTCGATCCCTCCGCCATTTCTGAAACCGCTAAAAATAATAAAACGGGCCTTGAGGCCCCTCTGATCTGAAAAACATTTCAGATTTTTTTTGCTTAGGCCGGCAATCCTTAAACTTAGTTTTAGGAATTTCCTAAAACTAAGTTTAAGGATTATTTCTGAAACTGGATACTGATGGACAGATTTTATTAAGAACACATTCTATGCAATTCGGCTTCCTGGCAAAGCAAACATTCCTTCCATGCATGATGAGCAGGTTTGAAACTTTCCCCCAATCTTCTTTCGGTGTTATTTTCATGAGATCCTTTTCAACTTTCTCCGCATTTGAATTTTGGGAAAGCCCCAGTCTCAATGAAAGCCTCAGCACATGAGTGTCCACTGCGATCCCTTCGACCTTGCCATATGCTTCGGTCAGAACTATATTCGCCGTTTTTCTTGCAACTCCGGGAAGCGTGACCAACTCTTCCATTGTATCCGGAACCTTGGAACCGAATTTCTCGAAGATCATTTTTGCGCTGTTGATTATGTTCTTTGCCTTATTCCTATAAAATCCCGTGGACCTTATGTCTTTTTCAAACTCTCCGACGTCCGCCCCGACATAGTCCGCAACATTCTTATATTTTTTGAAAAGTTCTTTGGTCACCAGATTCACGCGCTTATCCGTACATTGCGCAGAAAGTATAGTCGCCACCAGAAGTTCATGGGGCGTCTTGAAATCCAAAGCGGTTTTGGGATCCCCATAAACCCCGTTCAACAACATCATTATTTTTTTTATCTGGTTGTTATTTTTAACCATAATGATCCTTAAGTTTATATAACCCGATAGTGACGGCTATTTCGTATCCTTCACCAAGTTTACGATAAAATCATGAAGAAGCCCGTTGGAATATATGACTGAATTGGATTCCCTGGACAGCTCATTCCCGAATATATCGCTTGTTCTTCCTCCGGATTCTTCGACGATAAGTTTGTGCGCGATAAAATCCCAATATTGCGCGGAGTTGGAAACATAGCCGACCGCCTTCGTGCTTCCGAGCAATCCCGCTTCCTGCGCATTGCTGAACTTGTCCACCTGCCTGAAGAATGGAACGGTTTTATTAAAGATCCTCCCGGTCCATAATCTTTTCTCGAGGCTCTTTCCGGAACACAGGAGCAGAACTCCGTCTTTCGCTTCAGCGATCCTGCTCACGCTCATCCTTTTTTTGATCTTCAATCTGCGATTGATATGAAACGCCCCGGCGCCCTTCTTCGCATAATAAAGATCGTCCGCATACGGATAATAATTGAATCCGAAGACCGGCTCGCCTTTTTTCACCAATGCAAGATTGATGCCGAAATGAGGGATCCTTGCTTCAAAGTTAATTGTTCCCGCAATCGAATCAACGACCCACAAATGATCAGAGCCGGACAGCTTATCATAGTCCGACTCCTCAAACATTATGCCATGATCCGGAAAACTATCCGATATCACTTTTTTGATATTACGTGCGGAAAGCCTGTCTGCTTCAGTTTCGATGTCATTTTCGTTCTTGGTCTCCACTTTCATCGCAACCGTTGAATCACTCAATAATATTTTCATCAATAGTTTCCCCGAAGATTCAAGAGATCTGACTGCGACTTTGAATATTTTGTTATCCTCGGTGTTTCGATCCATAAAACGATAAATAAATATTTGGCGATAAGCTTGCCGCTCTTTCAAAGCATGCCTTGGCCTTGAATAGTGCTTGCACTACGAATCCGCCACCTGGCGGAGAAGTAGTGGACCTGGCGAGAATCCCTGTCCGCCTTGGGTGTAGGCTCATGTCCCTGCCTGCCGGCCCGCTTCGCCGAAAGCTGACAGCGAGGCGAGCAGGCAGGTCTGCAATTTGCCCCGTTAGATATACACTAAAGTAGTGGACCTGGCGAGAATCGGACTCGCGTCTCCGCAATGCGAATGCGATGTATTACCACTGTACTACAGGCCCGCGATCATTCTAACATACTAACATTTTAACATTTAAACAAATAACCGCCATACGACACAGATTCGTTAGCATATTGTCATATTAAAATGCTAATATGCTTAAATGTCAGCATGTCGTTATATTACCAAAAAATAGAAAAAACACAAGATGCTCCACCGCATAAATCCCGAATACCGGTCAAAAAGACAAAAAATTAGAAATGAACTAAATTCATTTCTAATTAAACACAACAGATTAATTGACTTTCCTATATGCCTCTTTCCGAATCTTGCACTTTCTTAACTCCCTTTATGCTAGTCATCGTCGCATTAATATGTTCAGATACCAAATCATGAATCTCTTTTTCGCCCTCCGCAACCCCGGCTTCATCGATCTCGCCCTTATGATACCTTTCCATTAATAGATCTATTTTATCGCCTATGATCTTCCGGCTTGCATTCCCAAAATTTTCCATCATATATTCCGTCTTTTCATTATTTTCATCTATGATAGACCTTGGCATTTTTTCTTCTGGCATTTTTTCCATTGGATTCATTTGTTTTATTTAATTGATTACATGTATATTATAGCACAAAATAACCGCTTATGCAAGAGACAAAATGACCGGTGTAATGAAGCTTTCGACGAATGCGGCCACAAAAAGAAGAGGAACGACCAGCAGTATGAAATATTTAACCGCATCATATAATTCATCGATAATGCTGACATTTTTTCTCCGGACTTTCGCCATTACCGTCGAACCTATTTTCATTCCCATGGATGAAGCGATAATAGCCGCGGGGATCTCGAATATTCCGTGAGGCACGATCCCAAGTATAAAATACAAAAAAGAAGCTTTCTTCACGACCAGGACCATAAAAACTCCGATTATGACTCCGTTTGCAATGATCATTGTGACGGCAGAAATTCCGAATACCAAAGACTCGATCAATGCATAAAACAGCGCCGTTACATTGTTTTTAAACAAAAAAGAAAAAAGTTCGAATCTTGAAAGATCCATTCCGCCGGAAAGAGCATCCGCCGCCCAGTCGATCACCGCCTGCGTTTCCTTCTCGTGATATGCAGCGACATAGACTCCGACCACCACCGAAAGAATGAGCAGCCGGACGCTAAACCTGATATAACCCTTCAGAGTACGAAGATAATCGAATATTGGACCGTTCATTTCGATAGTAGCAAATGCTTAATATCCATATTATACCCTTTTCATACAATTGCGTCACTCACATCTATTACACGATCATTGACATTTCGCCGGATTTCCGTTAATATCGACATGCAATTGATCATTGTACAAACGGAGGAATTATGGAAACAAAAACCGGCCACTATTGGCAAGATTTGAATTTTGCGCTATTTGAAGCGCTTAGCGGCATGAAAAGATCTCCCACCATTAATCAGAAAAGGGACCTGGCGTCATTCATGATGCATGTATTGGATGAAGAAAATGGGATACCTGTCGCCGATCTGAAATTCAGAACCAATTTCAATGACAAAAAGTTTTTAACGTTGAAGGAAGTTCTCACTGATGCAGGACTAATATCCGAGATCAGCTCCGGGACGCCATACGGAGACGGTGAAATTGCGAGCATCAAACCCACAGACAAGATCAGACGCTTCACGAGAGAGATCTATCACGCCTCCAACGGCAACGGCAAATGCAACTGCCCGAAGAAGAATGTTATGAATATACCGAAAGATGCGATCGTCAGCCAAAGAGATATGGTGTCCGTGATCACAATCCCGGATCGGAAAGAAATTCAGAAGAAGAATCCGGTCATTGTAAAGCCTGCTTCCGGAAGAAAGAGGATAGAAGTCCAGAAACAAAACATCGAACCTATTCCAAAAAAGAAGCCGGACAAAGAGCTTGCCTATCTCGTCATCGTAAACAAAGCGCATATAAACGAGATCCGCGAACATTTGACGGACAAGGGCGATACGGGTATGGACTTGAAAACATTATTCGAAAAATGGAAGATCCCCTACTCGCAAGCCTCAATCGACAGACTGAAAATGTATCTGGGGATCAACAAAGTAGACTTCGTTCTTGAAGGAATGTTTCCGAAAATAAAATTGCTTGGAAAATCTGAATGAAATAAACATTGACGACATCGATCGTCATTTTTTTTATTTGCCGGCAGAAGATAAAATAATATTATCAACAAGCTCCTTTTGACACATGAAGCGCAATAACCGATAATCAGAATAAAGGGAGTTGATAGCATGAAAATAGCAATAGAGGCCGAAAAGCTCTTTTCCACAAATCTCCGGAATGTTTATGCCTGCCTGAAGGACAGTCCATGCGCCGCAAGAGATATTGTTTCGAAAGCCTGCAAAAAGGGCATGTCCTTCCCTCACCCCAGAGAAGATGTCCGGAAGTCCCTGGCCATTCTTGAAATCACGGGCATTGCGGACAAAAAGGTCTCCGGTTTGTCGCACTTCTTTGAATTATCCGAAAATGCCGCGATAGATCCCGAGAATATCTATGAGATAACAAGAGGCGTAAGCAGAGCCCTGGATGAACTGGGATCCGACTGGACGGAAATGCCTGTTGAAGATCTCCGCCATGCACTGGCGGATCTCCGTGATAAAGATTTTCACGAGATCATGGACCTTCTGGCGAAGAAAAGGAAAATAAGAATAGAGAACGGAAGGGTGATAAAGAACATAACCACATATACATATAAAAAAACAAGCGACTGAACACAGTTGCTTTTTTATTCGGTACGCTTCCCGGAACAAGAACAAGGATTTGAGGAGATAAGGAAAGAAAGATCTATATCTCCGAATATCGCTCAATACGCGGAGCATCTTCCTTTCCTTACATGGCTATAGACCTTTATCGGCTTTTGTTTGTTTTATAGGAGGTTCCTAAAAAAGAGTGCCGATTTTGTTAAGGCCTAATCCGAATCCGCTTTCTTTGAATTGAATTCCGATCAAGCCTTACCTTGAAAATGAGATATTAACAAAAAAAACATACCCCTCGTATGCTTCATTCAATCAATGATAAACCGTAGTTCATATTAATATATTTTAGCTGCCCTGAGTATAGCACACCCCAATTATGGAGTCAATAAAGTTTTAGCCTCAAAGTTTTACACCGCACTTTTGCCTATTTTCTCGCTACGCAAACCTTCCTGACCGGATCGCAACCCTTTCTGTTTTTTATGGAAGAACTCAGAGCGCAGTCCTTTGGCGTCGGATATTGTCTCTCCCAGGCCGGTCCATATAACCTGTTTATAATAGCCCAGACGCACCCGCTGCTGTCGGATACCCTCGCCAGATTCGGCATCGCGCCCATGGCTCCCGATTCATCCGTCGTGGCAAAAAAATAATATTGGCAATCCGTATCCGCATTGCACCTGACAATATATTCGCTGCCGGCAAGTCCGCTGCTGCCGGTCGTATCGGACGCGGCTCCTCCGCCATCTGTCTCCCGGGCATTTTTTGTTTCATTGCCGGCAAGATATATTGAATAGCCGACCAGAGAAAGCGCCATGAGAAACAGATAGATCGCGAATATCTTATTACGGAACGACTGCTCGCCGGCCCTTGCTTTGTTTTTCTCAAAATACCGCTTTTCTTCATAGAATCGCTTCTCTTCCGCACTGGTTGAGAATTTCTGAGGCTTATTGAAATTCCTTTTATCTGTCATCATGGTGTTCGAATTGAATGAACCGGCACTCAACGGAGTCATCCTGAAACTTCGATAACTTTGCTGATTCAGCATATTCTTGATCTTAAGTTTCTTTGACAGAGCGGCATTCACCATTGCCGAATCGCGCACTCCCGCCCTCAGTTTTATCTGGCTCCCCCCCACTCTTTCCAGCATAAAATCATCGCCGGCATATTTTTTCAAAAAAGATCCATAGAGAGGCTTTGCAACGCTGTATGGGCAATAGCTTGTGAGTTCGTTCCAAAGATATTTATGACTGCGTTGATTTCTGATATTTTCTACGGTCACACCCTCATTATCGATCTTATATTTTTCCAACACCGCACCGCCGCCGGATGCTGAACTTTCGTCGCGCGACATCTTGCCTATCAAAATAAAAACGAAGACAAGAATAAGAATAGCGATGCCGGGAGATACGAAAAACATTATTATCATGACAAAATAAACGCTTTCAATCGTCTGCGAATACTGTTTATTCTTCTCGGCTGCATAATTCAAACTCCACTCAAAAGGCGCGATCTGTTTTTCCATATTCTTTGTTAAAATAGTATCTTACACATATTTTAACACCAATAACCCGTCGAGTCCACTTGCATATATTGACATTTACCCTTTTTCTCTATAGAATGCATAGAACATGTTTTGAGCCGAGATATCGTCATTTGCTCGGATCCATGCTCAAAAAACTGTATATGGAGGTTTTATTATGGATCATTTATGGAGAATCGAGGTCGTTGATGGAAAATTGGCGGACGCATCAGCCGATGCGATAATAATGACCATCGATCCGAACAGGATGTTCTTTCGAAAGATCGACCGTGATATCCGACGTTCGCAAAAAGGACAAGGCGGCGCATATTATACGCAACTTCCGATCAAGGGGATCGAGAACCTGGGCACATTTATCGCAAAAAGCGATTATGAGATCAGGGTCGAATCCGATAAATACAACCTTGACGCCTGTATTTGTCCCTCATGCAGGAACTACGGCAAATTCCCGGAAAACAACAGACAAAAATTGCTATGTTCGCCGGAAACGGAAAGGTCCAGTTGCATAATCGCATCCTCGGATTGCATATGCCGTAAGTGTCCGATCCACAGAAGATCATATCTTCGCAAGGAACTCTATTGCAGAGCAGAAATAGCAAAGCCAAAAAGCGAAATAAAATATCCCGACATAATTTTTGTGTCGGATAGATACATTTCCAGGCTTTCCGACATCGTAATCAGCGGACTTTCAGCTGCCGACAGTGCGGGATTCAGACATATTGCGTTTCCGCCGTTTCGCCACGACATTATATGGAGAGAGATAGAGAACAGCAACAGCGAAAAGAGCCGGGAGATCGCAGCCGGACTGAATCGATATTTTCTGGATCACCCGGATTCAAAGATCGAATCAATAGAGATAATCGTCGATGACGATTCCGTTGTCTTTACAGAGCTGATCCTTGAGATCGAAAAACACAAAATATTAAAAAGAGTGTTGAAAAAAGAAAAATACAGCATTGCCAAGGCCTTCAAGAATTTATTTAAGAAAAACGCAGTATCCTAAAAACAAGGATACTGCTATTTTATTTAACATTATCATTGCCGTATTATTGACATGGACAATATTTTATGTTACACTCTGCCGTTGCCCAAAATATATGATCTATGGCGACACAAAGGAGGATATCATGGAACCAGATGAAAAAACCGAGAAAACCGATTTAACAAATGTAATATTATTCGTAGCGGGAGCGATCATATCGAACATTGCAATATTCGTGAACTTAGAAGGAGCACCTTCAACCGCTATGCGTGATTCGTTTACGCTGTTTGCGGGATCAAGCGGAATGTTCCTCGTCTTCATCATCAGAGTTACTGTGCATAGGCAAAGAATGAAACATACATCAGTCACATTACTGCGCTGGATCTTTATGGTCCTCTCATTTGGACTTATAGCGGCAGGTTACTATCTGCTAAGCGAGAAAATTAACATGATCCTGGCGGCAAACTTCGCATGGTTCGCAGCCATATTGATGATGACTGCAGCATTCTTAGCTCATTACGAAGCGAGACAAAAAACAACAGGAGGCAATAATGAAAACAATTAGTGGAAAAGAAGCAAGCCAAATATTATGCAAAAATGGCTTTATAGGTGAAGAATATTATGTCATAGGACAAATCCTGATACCGGAGAATTTCAGAGGACACGGAGCAGAGATCTATTGCTCGAATTCCGGCATACTGGTCAAGTGCCACCTGAAACACTTGGCGATCCTACAAGGAGTAACTGCGGTCTTGGAGATCGCTGACAATTCGTTTGTGGAAAAAATAACGGTCAATGGAAGCGTGGAGGCCTTGATCTTCAGTCAAAGTGAGAAGGGATCATCTCCCGGAAGAGTAAAGGAGCTGCTGGTCGGATCGGGTCTTCTCCAGGCATATGACTACACTGGCATGGGAATCCTTTCGGTATGCAATGGCGGAGCGATCGACTCAGTTCGCATTCAGAAGAATGCGCATTTAACCAGCGCAATAGTTGAGAACCTGCTTCTCGCGCAACAACTCCAGATGCAAGGAATAAAAACATACATAAGCCAGGAAAACATCAAAAAAGGCATGAAAAAGATGATGCTTGGCTGAATAAAAACAAGAGTGATCACGGAATCGATCCGCACATCACTCTTTTTTCATATCTGCTAATATAGTTATTGCTGGTATAGTCTGAATTCTGATCGTCATTGCGAGGAGGTACGACGAAGCAATCTTGTTTTTTGGTTTAGTTGCGGGATTGCTTCGTCTCCGCCGACTGGCGGATTCTCGCAATGACATGGTTTATGACTATTTCATCAGAAACTAATATTGCATCCGGCCGGCCATATGGGACATTGAACGGCATTCTAGGGTGAATATGCCGCATTCATCTCCTTCAATGATCAGCGTATACGGAAATCTTCGGATACGAAATAGAACCTGTCCAGAACGGTATCCGTCTTGGGAAGAACCCCCAAAACGATCACGCGATTGCCGAAGAGATCTTCTATGCGATCTCCCGCAGTCTTGAATGCTTTCATCTTGATGAGAGCGTCAGCCTCTTCGGCGCCGAGATATATTTCCTGATATTGGCTGCCGCCTATATTGATCGCACCGAGCGAATCGATCTTTCCGACAAATTTCAAAGGCACATTTCCATCCGTCTCATAGATCAATTTGATCTCTGGCCCCATCCTTATCGCTTTCATATCCGCATCACTCCTGAGACGGCTGAAAGTATTTGAGTTCACAACATGATAATAATCCAGAATTGTTCCCGTGGGTTCCAATATCCCGGTCACCCTTACGGATGAAAGTCCGAAAAAGTCATTGATCGAATCATTGATGTTCCTGAATATTTTTTCTTCCTGCATCATCGTCGCCTCCGCATAGCCGACTATCATATCATTGTCATTCAGGCCGGATGATCCTTCTTTGATCTTGATTCCGTCGATATCGCCGGCTTTGAGGAAAAGCTTCGGAGAACCATCGACCGTAAAGTTTATTTTCGACTGCCCCGAAGACACCATATCCGTAATTTCATTTTTCATTTCCGCCGAGATCGCAGCTTTCTCCATTCCGCTGCCGCTTCCCATGCTTGAACTGATCTTCCCGAACTCGATGAACATGAATGTGAACAGGATCGCGAGGATGAAAGGAGCGATCATGGAAAGATAATTTTTCTTGTTCGGCTTGAAATATTTCAGAAGCAATGAATTCGAAACGACGGAGATCGAGCTGAATGCCATTGCAAGACCTGCGAGCTCGGGTTTCAGGACCAACCCGATGCTGACAAAAACCCTTGCGGCGATCGGGATCCCGATCACATTATAGAAAAGTGCAAAGAACATGTTCTGCCTGATCTTTGCCATCGTATCCCGGCTAAGGTCAAGCGCGGTCAGGACGTCCCTGAGGTCGTTCCTGATGATCACGATCCCGCCGGTTTCCATGGCAACATCCGTTCCGCCTCCCATGGCGATCCCAAGATCCGCCTGCGCGAGAGCCGGCGCATCATTGATCCCGTCACCGACCATGGCGACTTTTATTTTTCTCTCCTGCAATTTCCTCACTTCATTCGCCTTGTCCTGAGGAAGAACTTCCGCCAGGACATTTTTGATGCCGACTTGCTTTGCGATCGCATCTGCCGTTCTCCTGTTGTCGCCCGTGATCATGAAAACCTCGATCCCTCTCTTTTGTAATTTCTGGACCGCCTCGAGCGAACTTTCTTTCAATGTGTCCGCAACCGCGATCAACCCAAGAATATCTTTTCCATTGGAAAGAATCATAACGGTTTTCCCCGCTTCCTCGAGCCTTTTCATTTTCTTTTCCGCTTTTTCAAGATCCAAGCCAAGCGTTTCAACGATCAATTTTCTATTGCCAAGATAATACATAACGTCACCCGCCTTCCCCTCGACACCATGGCCCGGAATCGCCTTGAAATCCCGCACCTCCGAAAGCTTTATGGATTCCTCTTCCGAATATTTTATTATGGCTTCCGCCAGAGGATGTTCGGATAGTTTTTCCAAACCACCCGCAATGGCGATGATATCATCCTCGTCGAACGAAGATGTGGCCACAATATCCGTAACTTCCGGCTTTCCATTGGTGAGAGTTCCGGTCTTGTCGAAAACGATCGCTTTGATCTTGTTGGCCGCTTCAAGCGGTTCCCCGCCTTTTATAAGCACTCCGTATTCCGCTCCTTTTCCGACCCCAACCATGATCGCCGTTGGAGTTGCGAGCCCCAGCGCGCACGGACAAGCGATCACGATCACAGACGTGAATGCCATAAGGCTGAATGTAAGACCCGCACCAAACACATAGAACCAAGCAACGAATGTAAGAGTTGCGATCACCAGAACTGCCGGCACGAAATATGAGGATATTTTGTCTGCCATCGCCTGGATCGGAGCCTTGGAACCCTGCGCATCCTCGATAAGGCGTATGATCTGTGCCAGCGCCGTCTCGTTTCCGACCTTGGTCGCTTCAAATTCAAAACTTCCATGTTTGTTTATCGTTGCTCCGATCACTTTGTCACCGACATTTTTCTCAACCGGTATGCTTTCTCCCGTAAGCATCGACTCATCGACGGAGGATTTGCCCTTTGTCAGAACTCCATCTACCGGGATCTTTTCTCCCGGTCGGACCACGATCACATCGCCCTTGACCACCTGCTCGATCGGTATGTCGATCGATCCTCCATTTCTCACAACCCTCGCCGTCTTTGGCTGGAGGCCCATAAGTTTTTTGATTGCTTCCGAAGTCCTTCCCTTTGCCTTCGCCTCAAGCCATTTCCCAAGGGTCACAAAGGTGATGAGGAATGCCGCCGTTTCAAAATATAGCTCGGGTATTTTTTCTCCGTTCAGGCCTATAAAAGAATCGTTTCTCGAAAAATATGCCGCGAACTGCCACAAGCTGTAGAAAAACGCCGTGCTCGTTCCGATCGCGATCAAACTGTCCATATTGAATGTCTTCATCTTCAAACTGCTCCACATGCCTTTATAGAATCCCGCGCCGATCACGAACTGGACCGGAATGGTCAGCACAAACGAGATTATTCCGATATATGGCGTCAGCGTTTCTTTCAGGGGAATAAAACTGAAAAAATCAAAAAGCATAAAGTATAACATCGGAAAGCTCAAAATAAAAGAAATGACAAATTTGTTTCTAAATCCATCGATCTCTTTCTGCTTTCTCCTGCGTTCAGCATCCGGATCCGCATCGTTCGGGAGGCTGGCGCCATATCCGACCGCCTTCACCGCCTTCACAAGATCATTTACACCCGCTTTCGATGAATCAAAGATAACCCTCGCCTTTTCCGCGGCGAAGTTCACATTAGCCTCTTTCACCCCCGGAACTTTCGCCAGTTTCTTCTCGATTATTTTGGCGCATGATGCACAGTGCATTCCGCTGAGAACAAGATTCACATGCTGATCGCCCGCCTTGGCTGCCGCAATAGATTCAGTTTTGACGGCTTTTTCCTCCTTGACGACCGGTCCGCTCGCGGAAGAACTTATGCTTCTCGGCGGATTATCCGAGAAAGCCCCCAGAAGCTGATTGATCTTGGACGAATTAAATATGCTCTGGATCGCTTTTTCGACATCCTGTCTCCCCTCGGGGATCTCGAACTCACCCCTTTTCAGATGATTTATCTTCCCTTTGAAATTCGGGTTGCCGTCCTGCTGGAAAAACTCTCCGTCCGCAACAACGGATGATTCAAGCCGGATCCTCACGGGAGAGTTTGCATCCACTATTTTCTTCTCGATGACGACCTCCTCTTTTGACAGCGCTTCACTATCCGATCCTGATGGAACACCTTCGATAATTGTTCCCTTATAGCCGGCCTTCTCAATCGCCAAGACAATTTCCTCATTTTTCACGATGCTGTCGTCAAAAACAACCTCTCCCGTTTTATTTTTGAAATCGAACTTGGTGGACTTTACTCCAAAGATCTCCATCACCTCCATATCAATTATCTTTTCGCATGACGCGCAATGCATTCCTTCAACTTGTAATTTTATTGTTTTTTCCATAATCTTTTCTTATTAATGAGATTAATCGCCGACAACGGATCAGCTGGTGATCTTGAAATTCTTAATTAGTTCTTTCACAAAACTTTCACGTTCTTCTTTTTTCTTGGAATTCAGCTTGTGAGCCGCACAAGAATTAAGATGCCCCTCCAGAATCAGATCATTGGCTCTTTTCAATAGACCGATGGTGGCGTTTACCTGCTGAGCGACATCAACGCAGTATCTTTTATCATCGATCATCTTCTGCAGAAGATTTATCTGTCCCTGCGCCTTTTTTAAATTCAGCTGCACTTTGCTTTTATACGGTTCTATCATACTTGTTGATATTAATCATATTATATTTCATTGTACCATGACCATAGGTATAGGTCAAGAGAAGATCAAAAAAAATAGTATTTTTTTACCAATAATCAAGAAGTAAACACAAGGCTTATTTCAATCACTAAATCGACAAATACCGAATATCTGATTATTACATATTGTAATTTTTCATTTTGATATTTTATTTTTTCGTTACTAAAACGCTACCGTCTTATCGGCCTTCGCAAGTGCACTTTCAATCTCATCTTCCGGCACTTCCCTCTCTGATTCAATTGCGGTTTCTCCATTTTTATTTATTTCCACGTTTGTCACTCCTGGAATTTTCTTTAGGACCATACTGCTAATTTTTATGCACGCGTCGCATGTTATATTCGTGATCGTAAAATTTTTCTTCATATTTGGTTCATTAATTATTAATCCGTTAATTCGTAAATCCGTTAATTTATCAGTTTACCACTTTTATCACTCCCCTCGGAACGCCCATTGCGCAGGTAATGTTGTAATCCCCCGCTTTTTCCGGAGTAAATTCCATTACCATCTTTTTCCCGCCCTCAAGATATTGTGCCGAATTATAAAGACCCGGAACCATAACCGAACTCATGCATCCCTGTCCGTCTTCTTTAACATCGATCTCAAATCTGACCGGAACTCCCTTTTTTACCTCGAAATTATTCGGAACTATATCTTTCGATAAAGTATAATCGGCTTTTATGATCTGCCCTTCGTTCGTTTTCGCCTGAGGCTGAGTCGCAACAGGATCTATGTTCTTTTTTGCGCCGCCTCCGCATCCGCAACCGCCGCCTCCCGATCCGCAGCTTCCGCCTGCCTGTGCCTGAACATTGTCTGAGCTTGGACTCGGACTTGAATTGCTTGCGCCAGCTCCGGATCCCGGCTCAACCACGATGAATTTTCCCCTATACATCCCCATGGAACATGAGAAAGGTATTTCTCCTGTTTCTTTCGGGACGAACTCGATCACATTCTCGCCCTTCTTCAAACTCTTTGAGATCCCGTATTTGGGCATCACTATCGAACTTGCACAGGAGAATTGATTCGTTGACGTTATGATCCACCTGACCTTTTTTCCTTTTTCAACCGTAAGCACATTCGGCGTATATCCGGTGTTCCCTTGTGTCATTTTCACTTCCTGAACTTCCAAAGAACTGCTCGCGACATCAATCGCACTATCCGCCTTTCCCTGGAAAACCAGCTGGCTTCCATTCGTTATATTTATCCAGCCTAGAATTATAACCGCCAAGCCCGTCGTTGCAAAAAAGGTCCTTGCGTTTTTTCCTTTGAACATTGAAGAAAGTCCCCCTATTCCCAGAAGTCCCGGAGCGGTTCCAAGCGCAAAAAGAGACATAATCAGCGCGCCGTTCACGAATCCTCCGCTTCCAACCGCATAAAGCTGCATGGCCTGAGTAAATCCGCATGGAAGAAAAAAAGTCAGTGCCCCGGTAATGGCCGCGCCTTTGTGGCTGTATTCTTTCTGTTCTCTCTTGATGCCAAGCGCCTTTGAAATCCCCTTGGGAAGAGATATTGTAATGTCTTTCATGAACGGAAATATCTCAATAAGCTTCAGGCCCAAAAAGATCATCACTCCTCCGATTATTATCGTCATAAGTCCCATTGAGCCCGGAGATGGCTGAAACGCCGAACCGATCATTGCAAGTATACCTCCGAAGATCCCGAAGCCTGCTATTCTTCCAAGATTGAAAAACAGATGAGGCCGGAATTTCTGGCTCGAGGTTATTTCCGGATGCGCCTCGGCATGTTGCGCGGAAATGCTTAGCACAAGCCCTCCTACAAGAGCCATGCATGTCGACACGCCCGCCACAAGACCCACCATCAGAACCACGGGATAGCTTACATTTTCCGAATTGACGCTATAATCAAGAATACCCGTAAACTTGGCGACAAAAAAAATAATAATTAGGATTATTATCCCGTTCAACAGGTTATTGTAATCATTTTCGTCTTTTGATATCCATTCAACTTGGTTTTTATATCCGACATCATAGCCTATATTCTTGACTGCATTATATATCGCCTCCCCTTGAGACGGAATGCCCTTTTTGAAATATAGATCGGCTTTTCCTGTCCTGTAATTTACTTCAACATTTTTGACGCCAGGAACATCTTTCAGCGCTTCCTCAACCAGCAACTCGCAGCTCCGGCAATGCATACCCTTGATCGGTACTGTGACTTTGTTCATTTGTTTTGTATTTATTTATTAGTAATACTGCAATTATGCATAAAAGATCCGGCAAATATTTCTTTCCTATTTTTTCGCTTTCGCGGCCTTACGGTCATTTGAACCGCATAATAATACCTACTATTCATTGTAGTAGGTTAGATAAAACTTGTCAAGAGATTTATATCCACAAAAAGAACGTGCGGATTAGCTCAAATGTTTATCAGATCCTTTTCCGCGCTTTTCAAGAAGACGGCATTGGTCGCCACGATGATCGAAGATATGCTCATCAGAAGAGCTGAAACTTCAGGCCTTAAATATATACCATAACCGGGATATAATAATCCTGCTGCAACGGGTATGGCCAAAATATTATAGATCGACGCCCAAACAAGATTTTGCTTCATTTTTCTGACTGTAGCCTTTGATAATCGGATGGCTCTTAATATATCGGCCGGGTCGGATCTCATCAGTACCACCTTGGCGGTTTCGATCGCTACGTCCGTGCCGGCGCCGATCGCGATCCCGATGTCCGCCTGCGCGAGAGCAGGAGCGTCATTCACGCCATCACCCACCATCGCCACGAATTTTCCTTCATCCTGAAGTTTCTTCACATAAATGGATTTTTCTTCAGGCAGAACCTCGGAAAAAACGCGATCAATGCCAACTTGCTTTCCGACCGCTTCTCCGGTTTTTTTGTTATCGCCGGTGATCATTGCCACCTCCAGACCCAGTTCCTTCATGCGCAATATGGCGATCTTTGCAGTGGACTTTATGGGATCAGCGGCAGCAAGCACTCCGGCCATTTTTCCGTCTATTGCGATCATAATTATCGTTTTTCCCTCATTTAGCATTTGCTCAAAATCTCCCCGAAGAACTGAAACATCGACATTTCTGTCCTTCATAAGCTTCATGGTGCCTGCCAGAACATGCCTCCCCTCCACTGTCGCCTCCAAACCTAATCCGGACAATGATCTGAAATTTTCCGCATTTTCAGAAAAATTTATACCCCTCTTGTTCGCTTCCTCCAAAACTGCCCTGCTGAGGGGATGCGCGGATCTCATTTCAACGCTGGCTGACAATCTTAATATTTCGTCTTCAGAAAATCCTTTAACGCAAACGATATCCGTTATTTTCGGCTTCCCTTCGGTCAAGGTTCCCGTTTTATCCAGAACGACAGCCTGAATCCCGGATAGCCGCTCAAGAGTTGAGGCATCCTTGATCAATATATTATGTTTTGCGCCAAGACCCGTGCCGACAGCGACAGCCGTGGGAGTTGCAAGGCCCAATGCATCGGGACAAGCGATCACTATGGTAGAAATGGCAAAAGTTAAAGCGAACATCAGAGATTCGCCCATCACAAAATACCAAACAAAAAAAGTGAGCAATCCGCCGCCCACTGCCACAACAACAAGATATCCGGCAAATTTATCCGCAAGCCTCTGTCCGGGCGCTTTGGAATTCTGTGCAGTCTCGACCATTTTTACGATTTGGGCGAGTGCAGTATCCTTTCCGACTTTTGTGGCTTTGAATTTCACAGAACCGGATTGATTGATCGAACCGCCGGTGACGCTATCTCCGGCTTTTTTTGAAACAGGGATCGATTCTCCCGTTATCAATGATTCATCGATCGCGGTTTCGCCTTCAATGACCTCCCCGTCAACCGGCACCTTGTCGCCCGGCTTCAGGATCAGAATATCTCCGATCTTAACCTCAGATGTCGGAATGATCGCCTCTTCGCCATCCCTGACGACTCTGGCGCTTGGCGGAACAAGAGCAAAAAGCGCCTGAAGCGCATCGGTTGTTCCCCTTCTAGATTTCATTTCCATCCAATGCCCGAACAGGACAAAAGTAATAAGCATTGCCGCCGCTTCATAAAAAGAATCTTCACTGCCCATTAGGGTCAGGATCAAACTGAAAACATACGCGGCAGTGATTCCGACCGCAATAAGCACTGACATATTAAGAGCCCTCTTTTGGAGAGCTTTATATGCGGAATAAAGAAAGATCCAGCCGGCATAAAAAAATACCGGCGTAGTGAGAATGAACAAGATCCACGTAGCGGGAATAAGAGAGGGCAGCTTCAAACCGAATATCATTTCTCCCATCGGAGAATATAGAATGATAGGAATTGTCAAAAGAAAAGCGAAAAAGAATTTATTTCTGATGTCGATCTCCATAAGCCGGGCCATTTCCCGCCCCGCCAAACCCGTATGATCCATGCCCATGGTCATCGTCATGCTCATTTTAAATTTTTCCCAAAAGGACATTCCTCCGGAAGATCCCATTGTGTGTTCATGATGATCGTGCATTTCATGATCCGAGGCTTCACCGGATCTGCTATTTTCGACCGGAACCAGTTTCATTCCGCATTTCGAACAATTTCCGGGCTCGGTTTCCCTGATCTCGGGATGCATGGAACAGGTATAGATCACATTTTGACCTTGGTTCATGATAGATAATTATGGATAGTATATTTTCTATATTCTTACCGATCGGCTGACTACAGATGCCGCAAGATTTTTTTGCGGCAGAACATCGGCTATGTGTTCATTATATCATTTTCAGCGAATTCCGGCGACCCGCTACTTCTTCGCAATATGCGATTCCGGATCCTGGCTGAACTGATCTTTGCAGTGATCAGAACAGAAATAATAGGTCTTTCCGTGATACTGATATGTGATCAGACTTTTTGTCGCTTCCATGCCGCAAACAGGATCAATAGCTTTCGGTTCGGGTATTATCCGATAACCGAGAGCCTTTATCTTCCTGAATAACGATTTGTATTTATTTGACATAGTTTGTGGATTTAGTTATTAAAGCACACGCTCCCTGAATTATGTGAACCAGATCAGCATGATCGCACCGAGGGCTATCATTACAGCCGCTCCGAAAACCTTTATCTGCGGGACTTTGGATTGCTCCCATCTCTGGAAAACTTCCAGCGTCCTCTTGTTGGACATCGCAAGAAGTATGATAATAAGCGGCATTACGAACATTATATTATAAAGTATGAGATATCCGAATCCGATCGCGGACGTTGTCTGTGAGACAAGCAGGCCTATTATGGCGACATAGATCCCTCCTGAGCACGGGAATGTGCAGAGCCCGACGAAAAAGCCGAGAATAAAAGCCGAGGGAAGCGTTGCCTTGTGGACGTATTCTTTGATCGTTCCTTTCGCAATGTGAGGTATTTGGAGCCTTATCGGGAAGCTCGGAATGAGAATGCCGATGATATTTATGATCCCAAGGATTATAACGAGCCATGCTCCGATCTTTGCCATGGCGTGGGGAGCGTTGATGAACATCACTGTACTGACCAGCCCGAGTCCGATCGCAAGATAGGCGAGGAATATGGCCGCGATATATACGACCCCTGTTTTCCAAACGTCTTTCTTGGTCCTCTTCAGGGTGTAAAGAAACGAAATAAAAAAGAGAAGGACCGCAAAAGCGCAGGGATTTATCCCGTCCAGAAACCCGGAAACGAGAACGATCGGCAGAATGAAAGCTTCTTTATTCGAATTCGCTTTAAGCTCGTTTTTGTTATTTTCAAGATAGTCAAGGTATTCGCTGATCGGTGTGCCGATGGGGTAAGTCTTCGGCTCGCCCATATAATCATCTGCGTAGTTCGGGATACCGAATATTTTATAATTCTTGGCTTCACTGCCCATGTCGTCCTGGAAAACCAAAAGTCTCTTGAATCTTGAGCTGTTATCTTCGTTGAACATTTCCCCGACAATATGATCCGGCATATGTCCCGCCATGATATATTTATCGCCGACAAATGTCATGATGTGGCCTTGCAGATCGAGGGGGATCCCGGCATCCTTCATCCTCCTGTTCATCTCAGGCCTGATATCTTTTCCGTTTATGTAATCCCTTTTGTCGATCTTGTTTATTCCCGCACCCTGAAGCTGCCTGGGAAGATCGTTCTTTACATAATCCGCACACATTCCGCAAGCTTCGTTATAATATAATATGGCCTCCTGAGGATCTGATTGGGCTTGGGCGTTATGCGCCGGATGAGCAAAAAGAGCAAAAATGTAAAATAATATAGCGGCGCAGGAGAATAATCCCTTCTTCAAATTTTTCTTTGCCATAAATATGTCTGTTAATAATTAACTTCCGTTACAAGATTATAGCGATCAGTGGCACCCATGGCCTGAATGCGGCGCATCGCCATTTCCCGTCCCGTCCGGACCATGCTCTTTTCCACTCTTGCCGTGCGATCTTGCCATCATAATGAAATGCCCGACCATGAAAACTCCCATCAGACCGAAAATAAACCATTTTGATGATCCACTCGCCAATCCGGCACCTCCCAATAAAAGAATAGCTAGCGGCAGTACAGCACAGCAAAATAACATCATAAGCATCATTCCAAGATCAGATTTACCGTTGTCATGATTATCCATATTCATATAATTATATTGTTAAGATTATTTATATTAGTCTTTTATTTAAACGGGTACTTGCTTAACCCGATCTCCATATCTGCAAATTACGCTCTTTTTGATATTCTCACACAATAGATATATAGATATCAGCAAGAATATTATTCCGGAAAGTTTGATCTCCAGACCGCGCAGGGGCAGAGTCATAAGACCGAATGGCATTCCAAGCAGAGCCAGGAGCGGCGCTCCGCATGACGGGCATCCGGAAACTATTATACCGGTTCCTATCCCCAGAATTCCCGCGGGTTTCCCATTTGAAAGCTTGATCTTATACCGGAGGTCGCTCCGCAGGATCAAAAGTGAAATGAACAATCCGGAAAGAACCGATGAAGAAAGCGCCATTATCATCGAAATTATCGTGTATGCGGTTCCGTTCATTTCCGCATAGATATCCAGGTCTTTTCCGGACACATTGACAACCGTAAGATAATAGGAAACCGCCTCCACAAATAGCATAGCGGCAATCGCCGGCAAAAAATACCTTTTTCTTTTTATTATGATCTGTAAGAATTCAATCATTATCATTTGATTACGTTCCCCGAAAATGTTATGACGCTTTTTGCATTTCCTTTTCCTCCGGTGTTGCTGATTATATTGATCACCCTTGTTATCGGACCTACCGCATCCGGCCCGTGCGCCAGCGGATCAAAAACGGCCTCCAAAACAGCCGACTGCCCGGGAGCGATCTTTTCGGACCAGAACAGGGGCTTTACGCCATGTCCCGGCATGCTGAATTCCGGGCTTCTTCTTCCATCAACTACCAGCACGACCTTCGTGCACGCGCACGAAGTGCTGATATCGGTTATTTCCAGCGCCTGATCTCCGTCGTTCTTGATCTTAAATTCGTGGCGAGCAAGCCCGTTCTTCATGGATATATCCCCGAAATCATAATCGGTTTCGGCTATGCTCAATTTGGCACTTCCGCCTTTTCCGCTCACTTCGCCATTTTCACCGAAAAAAATAAATGCTCCCGCGCCAAGGATCAAAACTGCGAAAATCACTGCGAAGATCTTCGCGCGGGGATCTATCGATGCATTCTGCATATGTTTATATTATTGATGTTATTCAACGATCAGCTTACCTTCCGAATTTCCTCCGTCATAGAATCTGAACGATCCTTTTTTGTCTGCCTTGAAAACAACGCTTTGCGACTCGTCTCCCGCGTCGATCGTCTTTGCTATATTATATTCATCCATCCTGAAATCGTATTTGGAATCCGGCTTGGCAAACTTGAGTTCCACATAAGTATTTTTCTTCGTTTTTATCTCAACCGGATCAAATTTACCGTTCTCATTTTTGATCTCATATGTTGCATTGCTCTCAGGCTTTATGACATTTGCGCTGATCTCTATTTCTTTTTCAGGAATGTTCTTGTCATTCGTTTTTACATATACGACCCTCTTGATCTCTCCCATGTCTGAATAGTTTCCATGGATCGCGGGATTCATGGAAACGGTCATGCCGGAGCTTTCCCCCGGAAATATTATTTTTACTCCATTGTTCATCTCGGCTTTCGTGCATCCGCATGACGTCGAGATCTTCAATATCTCCAGATTTTCATTCCCTGTATTTTTTATCGTAAATTCCTTTTTGGAAATTTCGCCATAAACCACTTTCCCGAAATCATATGAAGCAGGACTCGCTTCGATAGCGGGACCTCCCGCGACCTCCCGCGCTTTCCTGAAATTTCCGTAGTCGATCAGCGGCCTGTAGAAATACGCGACTGAACCTATCGCTATTACGATCAGGCATGAAAGAATAAATTTTGCTTTTGGCATATTGTTTTTTTTATACCGTATAAATGCAAAGATCCGCCCAACCTCTATTGCCCGGCAGAGCCCGGTTCAGGACTTATGATCTTTCCGCTTGCGAGGTCTTTATAGACGCCAAGCTGCTTTACTCCTTCCCTGAGAACATATGCGGACCCGTTCTCAACGGTTCCGATGCCGGGCCAGATCTTCGTCAGATTCTCGTATGCGCCGGGATCTCCCGTCATGATGATCACAGGGATCTGTCCGATCTTATATTTTTCGATCGTTTTTTTCGCTTCAACGCTTTCAATATCCAGGCTTTTTTTATCGCGGAATTTTATCCCGAAATTGCCGATCACCTGCTCGAAGCTGTTCGCGTCAAAACACTCAGTGCATGACTTATCGGAAATAATGGTCGCATCCACCATACCCCTGACTTTGCCGCTTGATATCTCCCTATAGGGCGGGCTGACTTTGGTCAGAACGAAGATCCCGTCGTTGATATTTCCTATCTGATTCAATATCGGATAGCTTTCAAGGTCTCCCGTAATTATCACGGTAGGCACATTCTTTATTTCATTTTTATTTATAACTCTTTTCCCTTCCGGAGATGAAGCATCGACGCTGTCCTGGCTGTCGATCGCCATGCCAAGCTGCGTTTTGACCGCATTCACATATACATTCGGATCGAAACAGTTTGTACATGATGTGTCCGTAACAAGGATCAGATCAACCCTGCCCTTGGGCTCGCCTGTTTCAGCTGAAATATAGGGATTGCCTATTTTCGTCATTATAAAAGCTCCATCTTTGATCTCACCGGCTTTTGCAAAAAAATCTTTCAGCGCCTGATCCCTTTCGATCTCTCCGCTCACTATGACCGTCGGGATCTTCTTAATGGCATATTTTTTAATAAGCTCTTTTCCTTCATCACTGGAGATCTCAAGTTCCCGCTCGGAAGTTATGCTCACCTTTTGTTTCTTAATGGCATCGATCATGGGCTTTACATCAAAACAATCGATACAGATGGAATCTTTTATCGTGATGACATCCAATTTTGACGGGCTTTCAGCTTCTCCTGATTTGACGGAAAGCCTATCCAGATTCTTATTCGTGAGCGCAAGCGACATATATCCCGCAGATAGTGCAGTAGCGAAAATTACCGCAATAGGGATAATGATCCGGGATCTCAAGGGCACATTTGAACTCTGCAATGTTTTTTTCATATTCATATGATTTGGTCTTATAAAGACTTTATTTTTCTTAGCAGCCTCCGACCATGTTCGGAAGACTGTCGATGCTTGAAGGGACAGCAGCTGAGGAACTGCCTGATCCGAAATTACCGCCTTCAATTTTCTTCATGACATTATACGACTCCAAGGCCTGCAATATCGAAACAGAGGTCAGAATGATCAGAATGAACGTCACTGTCATGCTTCCCCACTGGAGTCTGCCTTTCGTTTTGCTCTTCTCAATGCTCCTGATTATCGCTTCCTCGACCGGCCCGCTCTCTTCTTTGGTCTCAACGGCCGGCTGTTTGTGAGTCAACATATGCTTGTTCAATTCATTTATGTTTTCATGCCTCATTCCGCACAATTCGCAGTGCACTGAAGCTCCCGCTTTTTTTGAAATTTTTTTGTTTTCCATATTTTTTTATAAATAATAATTATATATAAACATAAGCTGACGTTCTCTATTATGAACACCCTCCGACCATGCCGGGAAGATTCTCTATTTCCGAGGGAAGCGGCACCTGTTTGTCTCCTTTTCCGTAATCGGGAAGCTTCGCTCCGAGAAGGATCGCTGAGACATCGGGGGTATAACTCCCGCTTTGGAGCTGGCCCGCCACTTTCTTTATCATCTGTTTCGGAAAATACATGCCTTTCCACTTGGCCAATTCCTTCAGGATCTGGTCATCGGTGTATTCTCCGCCGTGATTCTGGAGAAGATATGCCGCCAAGCCTCTCATGGCCATGGCGTGCGCGCACCCGCAAGCGGTCTTTCCGTTCGCAAAAATTATCGCCTTCGCCCCGCAGCAATATTCGCATGATATTTTCGTTCCGATCGCGCTATACCGTTTCAGATTCTCTCCTTCCGGAATTATCCTTTTTCCTCCCGGCTTGAGATCATAAGGATCGAACTGGCGCATGACATTCATCGACTGCTGGACCTGATCGAAAGACACTCCGAGTTCTTTTCCATAGACCTCCGGCACTCCGCTTGAGATCACAAGGCTGATCGCGTCCTTTCCAATATCCCCGGTCAATTCTTTGCTGGCGTTCGCAGACACCGCAAATTGCTTGCCGTTTTTACCGGTAATATTTCCGAAAATGTCTCCCGCAACATCTTTTATCCCAAGCTTCGCATTTGTTGAATTCAGAAACACTTGATTCGCGCCCATTGTTATTATCAGCGCAAGGAGCAGACCAATGTTGACGACGGACATTCCTCGCGATTCGTTCTCTTTCTCTTTGAAAGTCGGATCTGATACACCTTTATTTGTGTTCATTTTTGTTTGATATTGATTAACTACTATACAGTGTAGTAGGTTATTAATTGCCTGTCAAATTTACGCTGTTGAAAAGTTCCGTAAAATAATTTCTCCATATAAACAAAAAAGCGCCGTGACTCATTTCGGCGATTTTTTAAGATAAAAGATTCTAAATTTTTATTACTGAGATCACTGGCTCCATCCTAACGCTTCACTGAGCTTCGCAAGTCTCGTTTATTTCATGGCTGACAGCATGCTGCATATCGCATGTTTTTTGCTCGTTCGTAAGCGCATCGAAAAAATCTATTTTCTTATTGTTTTCCAGAGTGCAAAGTCCCCCGCTATGCATGTCATATGCCTTCGTACTGTTCGTGAGAGCGGATAGCACTGCCATTGATACGAAGACAAAAACGATCGAACAGGCGATCAGGCTTTTTCCAATATGCCTGAAATCCGGAACATACGCATTATCGGAAAGACGGTTGATCCTTTCAATAATGGCGGAACTTGATATGTCCGATGCCAGCCTGCTCTCTTCCTGTTCAGTGATCTTGTAGATCGCGCTTGCCAGCTTCGGCTTGCCATACGGCTTGACGCAAGCCTGCTCATCGGCGGAAAGCTCGGAAAAAGTCAGATACTTCCTGACAAGTTTTCCGATCCCCGGAAGGATGAACAGTATATTCTGGAAGTATATGGCAATGAACAATTTCATAGGCTCATGGCTCTCCATATGCTGTTTTTCATGCAGAAGAACGGCTTTCAGTTCGGATCTGTCCAGCAGTTTAACAAGAGAACTCGATATGCAAATTTTCGGCTTCAGGAACCCATAGCAGAAAACGACCGCATCTTCACTACTGCACTCTATGACTCTTTCTTTTGCGATACCCAGTTCCCGGACGGCACAGCTCAGTTTCCATGAATGCTTCCTTGCGGCGCAGGAGGAAGAATAATATTTTGAATACTTTTTGGTTGCAAAATATAATTTCAGGAACCTATGGACCGAAAATAGCATGAACGAGAATATCGCGAATGCAAAAATTCCCACTTCCGCAAATATGACCGGGTGCATATTCAAAAACTGGACGACATCCGTACACTGGCACGCAGTGCGCAAATGATGATAGAGAACTCCGAGATACAGATCCGCCTCGTTGTATATCCTGAATGATAAGAACATGATCGCGCCCACTACCAAAAATACTGCAAGCATAAGCTGTCCGAATGCGTAGTTGGTTTTTCTGGCATATATCGGAGCCATACTATTCGATAAGTTTTTTAAGCTTGCTCTTCCACTCCTTCGACTTCCTGGAATCCGAACTCTCAATGATATCAAAAAATTGCGCGACAGCCACATCGCCATATTCCCTGAGAAAGCCCTTGATTATTTTTTGTGACTTTTCCTGGATAAAAGCTTCTTTCTCCTTCATTGATTCATAAACAAACGCTCCGCTCGCGTTGAGCTTTCTTTCTAAAACTCCTTTGTCATAGAGCCTCGACATCACGGTCATCACTGTAGTGTATGCGATCTTCCTTTTTTTTTGCATTTCCAAAAGAACATCTCTCACAGACGCGTTTCCCGCTTTCCACACGATCTCCATTATCTCCGATTCCAGATCGCTTAATATCTTTATGTTGTTCTTTGCCATATCTGTAATTAATTCATACTACACTAGATAGTACCGCATCCATTAAAAAAACGCAAGTTTACATTTATACACACCAAAAAAAGTTACCCTGGCGCATATGCCCGAATCAATCCGGTTTATTCCCATCAACGTAGCTACTTTTTGTTTATATATTTCCAGAGAGCAGCAATGGCCAGTATCAGAAAAGCTATTACCAGCAAATAAATAGTCCAAGCAAAGAACATCATACTGCTTCCGCCATAACCCATCATATAATTATAATCCATCATACTTATTCACCTCCTTTGTTTTGAATTACTGAATTGCATTTTGCAAAAATAATTAACAAAAATGAAACTATTTTTTCACCTCAATTCGCCATTACTCTATGATACAATCATACTAGATACGAAAAAAGGCACAAGTCCGCGCTTATGCACAATTATAAAATAAAAACGGCCTTTATCACTTCTTATTTTCCGCATTTCGTGGTCAGTTGAATGTCATACGATTAGGGTAACTAAGGATTTCACTGCTAGTCCTTCTATAAGCTGGAGTCTTCGCTCCTTAGAAGTTCCGCCTCTGGCGTCCTGCGCCTTGGCGCCTCGCGGTTTCAATGCCTGCCGGCAGGCCCGACCCCCTTCCCGTTCGATTCCTAATTCTTCCAATCCATCTCCTTTGTTATCAAGTTATAAGTTATAAGTTTTGAGTTATTGTGGTCGGGGTACTGGGAATCGAACCCAGTCTACATCCTCCCGAAGGATGCGTACTACCGGTATACCATACCCCGCAGATCTGCGCTTATTATCACTTTATAATGTCTTAGAAAACTATACTATGTATTTTTCAAAATGGCAATGCTTGACACCCTCCGTTAAGAGTTTATAATGACGCAGTTGAGCGTTCGCTCATTCATATATATATACATTAAGGAGGATTGTTAATTTGACAAAAAAACACAGATCGGACTTTCACACGCATTCGAAATGCTCGGACGGTGAAAATACTTTGAAAGAACTGGCGCGCCTTTACATTGAAGCAGATCTGGCCAATGTAAGCCTTTGCGACCACAACACTATAGCTGGAGTGGGAATTATAAGAAAATCACTGTCAGGATCAGACACTGAATTATTTTCAGGAATGGAAGCCAGTTGCAGGGATCGCATCCACGTTTTAGGACTGGGCTTGAACGAGAACAGTAATATTCTCAAAAATCATTGTCTTCATCAGGAACTGATCCATGCAGAAAGAGCTTCGGCGCAGATCGTAGTTCTTGAAGAAAATAATTTTATTGTCGACCGGTCCATTCTAAAAAAGGAAAGAGGTGTCATCACGGAATACGAGATCTTTTCCGCAACGGAAAATAATGGCGGGGTATTCAAGGACTTTGCAAAAAAATGGCTCTATAAAAATAGCCCCTACTATGTGAAGATAGAAAGAATGTCCGTTGAAGAAGCCATAAATCTGATCCATGATGCCGGAGGGATCGCCATCTGGGCCCATCCCGGATTCACTTTCAGGAAAGATCTTGCAATGATCATTGATAAGATCTCCGAGTTTAAAGAATTTGGACTTGACGGGATCGAAGTCTTCTCGTCAAAACATGACAATGAACAGACTCGGCTTCTTTTTAAGCTCGCGCAAAAAAACAAATTGGCCATGAGTGCGGGCTCCGACTATCACGGATCGAATGAAAGAAAACTGGGAGGTTATAATACTTTCGGTCTCAAGTTCGATGAACAAAAATTAATTGATCTTATAAGAAGGTAAGCGGCGATATACTCTATCGGCCGATATCCTTCTTTTTTTGCGATCATAAAAAAATCTCCTGCATTGTTTTGCAAGAGATCATATGTGCTGTTTATTTATCCAAATATTTGTTTTCGATCCTGTTCTTCCAGGTTTGCGTTCTCATTTTGCAAATTCGATCAGCATGCTGAAAAATCCGGTTGCGATCTCTTTGAAAAGTTCCGCCTTTTATACATGTCAGACTTATTTCCATCCAAATTGCGATCAAATAAAAAAAGACCGCTTGTTCGCTGTCTTTATGGACTTGATGAAAAATTTTTTATATAGTCGATCACTTTTATATTCACTTCGATATTCGAACTGGCAAACTTTGTAATTTCCTCCTTTGCGATCGGGAATACGAAGATATCATCGACATAAACCGTAATTCTTCTTGATCCTTCAATTTCGCCCGTATCGATCAAAATCAGATTCGTTCTTTCTTCTGTTTTGAGAGGAAATACCCCCATCCATTTCCTTGTCTTCGTCTTCACTCTGATTATGCGCGGATCATATCTCATGCCGGAACGGACCATATGCGCCACAATAAGCTCATTGGAATAATCTTTCTGGAACTGATCCGCTATTTTTTTGAGCACATCGATCAACAGATTGACGATTTCGGGTTTTCCTATCGATTCGCTGACTTCTACCATATATCATACCTCCATACTGCCGATATACTAAAGTAAAGTTTGCGTTTAGTCAAATCATTTCCGTCATTTGCCTCCGGACATCTTGAACAAATGCGATTTGTATAATAAAATGAGAATATAACGTAAAATAACATGATGGGCCTGAACAATCTCAAGATCTCATTCTTCCTTGCGAAGAAATCGATCACCAAGGGAAACAAAAGCACGATCGCGCTGACGATCCTGATAATGGCGCTTGCATACATAAATCTTGTTTTCATCTCTTCCATCCTGATGGGGATCATAGACACGATGAACAGGCAGGCCATAAACAATCAGGTTGCGAATATCGTGATCGAACCGGAAAAAGACGAAACATATATCAAACAGGTAAGAGCGGTCCTGACAAAGGTCAACTCCGTTCCGGGGGTTATCGGAAGCTCGGCTCATTACGCAACCGGAGCCGTTTTCTCTTTCGATGAAAATAAGGATGGTGAAAATATAAACACCGGAAGTTTTGCCGTAAAATCCATCGATCCCGCAGACGAAAAAAAGACTACGATCATATACAAAGGCATAGTGTCCGGATCTTATCTGGACGAAAATGACCGCAACAAGATCATTCTGGGAAAGGAAATCGCGGGAGGATTCGGAGCATCAATGGAAAATCAGGCGCTGGGAGTCAAGGTCGGAGACAAGATCGAACTGTCATTCAAAAACGGGATCAAGCGGGAATATGAGATCAAGGGCGTATTCGATGCAAAAAACATAGATTCCGATCTGATGGCATTCATTACCAGAAAGGAAATGGAATCCATCCTGAACCTGAACGATAGAGCGACGGAGATCATCGTAAAAACAAGAGACACCGGCAACGAGGAAAAATATATCCGGCAATTCAGAGATTTGGGATTGACCAAAGAAGAAATAAAGCCATGGAAGGATTATATGGGAATGGTCGACAGCCTGTCTGACAGTCTTGGCGTGATCAGGATCATAATCTCGATCATAGGATTGGTCGTTGCAGGGATCACTATTTTTATTGTAATTTTTATCAGCGTCATCAACAAGAGAAAGCAGATCGGCATTCTGAGGGCGATCGGGATAGAAGAAAAGATCATAATAAGATCATATGTGATCCAGGCGATGTTTTACGCAATATTGGGAGTAGGCATGGGATTATTTTTGACATATTTCTTTTTAATCCCGTATTTCGAAAAGAATCCTCTTGATTTCCCCATGGGACCTGTAGGTCTCGTTGCCACTTTCAATGATCTTGCGATCAACAGCTTGAGCCTAATTGCGGCCGCCATAGTCGCGGGCTTCATTCCCTCATGGCAAGCCACAAGAGAGGATATAGTGAAAGCGATCTGGGGAGCACAGTAAAAATTAAAAATGTAAATATCAAAAATAAAAATTATGGTAAATTATGAGTTGATTTTTTCATTTTCATTTTTTATTTTTTAATTTGCAAAATGATCTCAGTCAAAGATCTCACAAAAACCTATGCCGGAGATGTTCCCACCCAAGCCCTCAAGGGGGTCAGCTTTGAGATCGGCGAAGGTGAATTCGTCGCAATCATGGGGAGGAGCGGGTCCGGGAAATCCACACTGCTTCACCAGCTGGGGCTTCTTGACGTGCCCACATCGGGAGACGTCATTATCAATAAAAATAGTGTTCGCTCATTCTCGGAAAAAGAGAAGACGTCTTTCAGACTAAACAAGCTTGGTTACGTTTTTCAGGAATACGCGCTGCTTCCGGAACTCACGGCTCTCGAAACTGTCTATCTCCCCCTGATGATGTGCGGAATAAAAAAGAAGGAATATCTGAAAACGGCTTCCGGCGTTCTTGAAAAAGTGGGACTGAAGGACCGCCTGAACCATCTTCCACACGAGCTGTCGGGAGGAGAACAGCAAAGGGTCGCCATTGCGCGGGCGATAGTCAATAATCCCAAAATACTTTTTGCCGACGAACCTTGCGCAAACCTGGACAGCGAGTCTTCGGAGATCGTCCTGGATCTGCTGAAAAGTCTCAACAAAGAATTCGGCCAGACCATAGTCATGGTGACTCATGAGAATGAGGACAGAAAATATGTCGACCGCGTAATATGGCTGAAAGACGGACTCATTGAAAAAGAAGAAAAATAGGGCCAAACACTCTATTTTTTATTATTGAGCTAAAATGTTGACAACTGGCACCTCGGATATTAAACTGATTTCGGAGGGATACAAACGTTCCACAAAATTGCAGTAAGCAAAAACAATAATTACGAGTACGAGTACTGGCCGAAGAGCACTGTCGTATTGATCCGGGCATTGATCCTGGGACTTTCTCTAATGACCATATTCCTCGTCTCGGATTGGATCTTCCGACATATCAGCCGAGATCTTCAGTTCATATTACTGGCAGTGACCGCAATTGTTGGTCTATATTGGATACTCACTGATTCAGGCAGAAAGAAACATTACTACTGCCATAAAGCGATAAGCGACATTGAGGACTGGCTGAAGATATGGCAAAAAGCCGGAGTGCCGGATGATGATACGCACCTTGCGGAAATGGTTTCGAAAATCAATGCTCTGAAGACACATGTTGCCGGATCGAACGAACATGTGAAATGCAACCTGCCGAATAGTTTCTATGCCGAGACAAGAAGATTGATAACGGAGATAAACAAAAAAACATTTTACGAAACTCCTTTGTAAAAAAACAGCCAGAGAAATCATCTTTCTCTTTTTTTATACCAAATTTTTACAATTATTTTGCAGATGCCAGAATTCCGATAAAGAAAATATCGTCATTGTCATTGAAAAAGTGGCAAAAAGAATAGAAATTAAAAAGTGATGTCTTCGCCTTTCTTTTTCACAAACCGCTGGAAAAAAATGAATCGAATATTTCATTCACCCTTTTATCCATCATGGCATTCATTTTTTTGATCTGCAGGTTTTGCTTTCTTCCCGATACGTTTTCTATGCCTTCCCTGATCTTCCTTACTTCCTCATCTTCTTCTATAAGCCCCGCGATTTTATCGAATATCTTTTCTTCCCTGATCATGCTTCTCAGCTTTTCTTTCGCCAAATCCTTGTCTGACATTTCTTTTCCCGGAAAAAGATTGTTGAGATAATCGATCAGAATGGGTATCGCGCGCGAAAAATTATATTTCCCGAACCTCACCAGTCCTCCTCGCATCTCCAGCTTTTCTCCCTGCAATATTTCGATGACCTCATCAGGCTTGATTATATTTTCTTTTTTGGCTGTTCCGACTTTTTCTTTATTAGCCTTTTTATATTCTTCATAGGTCCTCACCACATCGTCATATTTTTCGGTTTTCACCGGCCTTGATCCCATGACATCCGCTTTCCACAGTTCCAGAAGTTTGTCGAAATTTTGGTCTTCCATGAGCTTCTCCTGTTTGGTTCTGCTCATCCTTGAAAAATCCAGATGATGCATGTGATTTGCAACGAGCCAGACGACATTACCGGCAAATTCCGTTTCATAGTTCAATCCCTTCAGCCGCTCTCCCTTCATATTCAACCCTTGCCCCCTGTGCCACTTCGCCTCTTTCTCGATATACATGAAGAACTTTGATATTTCAACTGATGCCTTTTCGTGTTTGTTGAAATTGATCTCGTCGGAACCCGCTTCCATCGAGACAGTTTGAGATGCAACCTTCCCGGAATCATGCAGAAGAACTGACCATGCAAGTTCCAGGTATTCCCTCTCGATATCCTTGGCATCTTTCTTCGAGAATTCACTGACATACTCTTCCTTGGACGGCATTTTCCCGCGCCATTTTTCCAGGATCTCGGAATATTTATTCTCGTCCGCTTTTATATTCCTGCTTCTGCATACGTTAACATATTCTTCAAACGAGAGAAGGGCTTCCCGGCCGCTTCCCGGAAGATCAAGGTATTCCTGCTCGATCTTTTTCGGATCGTATCCGGGATATTTGTTCCTGTAATCCTCAAGACTGATCAGCTCTTCAAGGCATTTCTTTGTATGCTCCCAGACATCTCCCTCTTCATGATGCTCCGCGGGCTGCCGGACGCCTTTCATTTTCGCGATCTCCGGCATGATCAGTTCCAGAACTCCCTCGTTCATCATGTCGTCCAAGATCTCAGTCCTGGCGCGGCTCTTGAGTATTTTTTCAAACTCGGGTTTTATCCTCTGATTGAGATAGAACATATCCATGAACTCCTTTTTCCTGTCTTCGCTCGAAAACCAATTTCTAATTGCCTCGATCGACTCCTCATCGGCATCCAATCCCATCACACCTTTAAATCTGAAAAACCTCAATATCCTGATCTTGTCTTCCCTTATTCTTTCCACAGGATCTCCGATGAACTTTATCTTTTTGTTTATCACGTCATCATAACCGCCGACGCAATCGATTATTTTTCCGGACTTGGGATCAAAAAAGAGTCCGTTCATCGTGAAATCCCTCCGCCGCGCGTCCTCTTCAAGCGTTACTCCTTTTGTGACAGTCAGGTCCGGATGCCGTCCAGCCACTTGCTTTTGTTTTTTTGCAATCTCCGCTCCGCTTTCATTTCCGGCATCATCCGCATCTGTGTTTTCCCCAGCATCTTTCTGATCCGATATGACCTTGAAAAACAATATGTCGTATTTCTGATCGCCGTCCTCAATGCGATATACCCCGGCTTTATCGGTCGGCAGGACCGACATATCGTCTTTCAGGATGCCCTTCAGCGATCCTTCGTTCAGCAGTTCATATTTTATCCCGTCCTTCTCCCCGTTTAAAAATTCTTGGTAATCATTGTCATATTCGATCAGACGCTTGCTGTATCCGCTGGACTCTATCGCCTTTATCTTCCCGGAAATATCATCGGCCAGGAACACGTCTTTCCTGAATGACGCAACCTCAAAGTCAAATCCGCCGGTCTTGATGTTTATTATTTTGTTTTCCTGCGCTTTTTCGCTTTTGAAATAAACGGTTGAACCGAATCCTTTTTCAAATATTTTTCTGACATCGTTCGAGCTTGCCGAAGTGCAAATATCCACATCATTCGGTTTCTTTCCTTTTATATAATCGCGCACCGCTCCTCCCGCAAAATATGCCTCGAAACCCGCTTCCTGGATCTTCTCAATGATCTCAATGGCCGCCTTTTCCTGCTCATCCCACTCTCTGTCGGGCTTGAAATCCATTTCTATTCTCTGCGCGATCGCTTCCTCTTTGTCATATTTCTCATCCTCTGCAAAATTGATTTTTTCCATTATCATAGATTATTCTTATACCCTGATTATACCAAAAAAAACAGATTAAAAAAATAACAGCGGTTGTTTCGCTGTTTTACGCTATTCTCCGAACTCGGATCTGACGACATCCCTGAATTCGCCAAAAGACATCATCATGCCTCGGGCTTCGGGAAGCATATTCGCTCTGTTTCGGCATTTGATCAGCATCTTATATGCCATATTCCAATAACCCAGGCTCAATGCCTCGAAACTCACATGCTTTTTGAGCGCGCTTTCAAGATTTTTGAGTGCGCTGTCGAATTTCCCGAGAAATGCCTGCGCAGTGCCGAGGATAACCTCGACCGTCGCGATCCTTGCCTCCCTTTCAAGGCATTCAGACCGTTGAACTTCCGCTTTCAATCTTTCCGCCCTGATCTCGGCTGCGGCAAACGACATTTCGTCGCCTTTTTGCAAAATACTGTTTATTTCTTCCACTTCTTTCTCAAAATCCGCCATTTTTTATCATCTCGACATATTTTCATGTTTGAAAATACTGTTTAAAGAGTATATGCCATTTACCTGCATTTGTAAATATGCGCATGCGGAACATATAGCCATAAAAATAGCCTTTGCCGCCGATCGGAGCAAAAGCTGGGGGTTTTATTATATTTTTTTGATCAATAGCGGGCAAAGCTTTGAACATTTATCGCATCCGCTGACCTCGGAATCAGGGTTGCAGCTTTTTGCCGCCTTTCTTTTGTCGGCTATCTGCCGATCGACCTCCATAAGTTCGGGGAGCCTGCACATATCTCCGGCATGAACGCTTGTGACCGTTGCCTTAATGCCTTCGATGGTATCCCGGAGGGTCGGAAAACCCTTATGTTCTCTCGGCGGTATCGTGGTTATTTTCCCGACGTTATGCATCGCTGCAATCGCCGCTCCGCTTGCCGCCGCATACTGGTCACAGTCGAGATTATATTCCGTGACAATAGGGCCAAGCATTTGGAAGGGTATATAACTTCCGTACTTCTTTCTGATGCTGTCGATCCCGGGACCTATGTCTTTCAGCGGCTGATGGCTCATCGGCTCGATGATCGCCTGAACGCCTGCCGCCTCCGCCCTTTTAAACACCTTGATCTGTTCCTTCAGCTCCCAGATGTGGGCCTTGTCATAAGCCTCCAGAACAGACGTGGGCCGGAAAGTGGCACCGATGTGCAACGTAACATTATATTCCCTGAACAGGGAAAATATGTCTTCCAGGATCGGTCCGTGAGGATTGCATGCGTCATGCTTCATCATATATTGCAGGAGAACGCCTCCCTGCCTGCTGGTCGTGACGAAATTCCTTTCATGAGCGATCTCGAAATCTCTCAATTTCATCGGAACCAGATTCATTGTCATATAGTCCACGCCGGCCTTCACAGACCATTCGATCTCTTCCAGCAGCTTTTCGGGAGCGACGTCTCCGTCATTTTCAACGGCAACCAATATTGGTGCCACCTTCCCGAAAGCTATTTTCGGATATTTTCTCCTGCCATAGACCCATAACGGAGGATCTATCCTTGCAGTGCTGAGATCGATTATAGTATGAACTCCGAGCCTCGCCGCCGCATCGATTTTTTTTCTTTCCAGCTCGGCTCCTTTTTCATTATTTGCGCCTACGATCAGGTTTATTTTCGTAGACAGGCCTTCGCCAACATCAACATTTGCCGTGCTGAGCAAATTACCGATTTTGATCCGTAACATTTTTGCACCTCTTTTGCAATAGTTTATCAGCCCGATAATAATTGGAAGATCGGACTGTTTTCACTATAACAAAGAGGTTTGATGCGAATATTCTAAGAACACTTTTATCTTACATGTGATTCTAGCTTAACAGTGATTTCTAGTCAATGAACCCGCCCCCGGCAGATCCGCCCCTTGTCCCGCCATTGAACCGGTTCTGTTACCCGGAAATAAAAACGGACCGTATAATTGGCAGATCATGTCGAATAAAAAAGCAGCGAATGTTTTCGCTGTTATTATTCATCGGGCCTGATTCAGACAGGTATCCTGGATTCTTGCGCGATCCGTTGCCGATTCCAATGCCTCGGCACGTCAGTTATTTTTTGCCGAATCGCCGTTTCAATACTTTCATAAAATCCGAAGTTACAGGCGGACAGCCCTTAACCTTGAAAATTCCATCCGCTTCAGCAGCACATTTCCCGAACAATATCGCGTTTTTGGCGATCCTTCTATTTTTGCAACAACCGGCGACTATTTCCAGATCATCCGGATATTCCGCCCCTGTTTTCGCCAGCTTATTCAGGATGTGATACAGACTTCCGGTACAGCTCGTGCAGGGATTGCCGTCAATTATCTTTATTTTGAATTTCTCCGCCATATGGTCCAGTCCCGGATCGCATGTACTGAAGACCGCGGGATCACCCAATCCGTCTCCAAGCACATTTATGTTTCCCGCTTTCGGATCTTTTGCCAAATTCAAAAATTTAATATCACCGGGATCGATCCCCATAGCTCTTGCACAGACGATATCGCACGCCGCGAGATCATTTGATGCGATCAGAAGGCCGCGCTTCTTCGGCTCGTACAGTTCGCTTCCCAAGATCCCATCGACAAGGGCTATAACTTTGATCTTTCGCTTTAGCGCATTACATATGTCCGCAACCGATTCGGACAAGCCGACGTGGTGCGAATTTTTTTTATCGCCGTCTTTCAGAAGCCCCTTAAGGTTCTTCATCGCGCAGGATATTGTCGTCACATAATTCGTTTTGAGCTTGGCCAGGCTTATCAGACAGTCAGCGCTCAGCGCCTCCTCAGGAAATGATATCTTTTTTTGGACTATTCCGGATCCGTTTTCCAATTCGATATAGTTGCTCTTCTTGAAATCGACTATTCTGACGTTCAGCTTTTGCGCGACTTTGAAAATCCCCGTCTTCTCATAGGCGGAAAAAGTATCTGTTCCAACCGTTGAAGATTCGCCTATCGCTATCTCGGAATTCAGGCTCAGGAGATGCAGGATCAATGCCTCCATAACCGCCGGATGCGTCGTTCTGCCTTCCTTGGGAGAAAAACTTCCGGTGCAATTCGGCTTGATCAGTATCTTCCGATCTTTCAATCCCTCGTTGATCCCGACAAGATCAAATAATTCTTCTATTTTTCCCCTGATCCGGGGCACGGAATAGCTGTGCTGCTTGAGCACTGCAACGATCTTTTCATCCATAAAATTTCGCCTCCCGATTAACCCGCAAATACGCGCCCAACATGTTCGGATTCACTCCTCTTGAATATGCTTCGGAGAGGACGCACTCTGCCTGAACGCCATTTTCTTCGATCTCGCTTGCCATATCCGGCCAGAATAATTCCCTGGAATCCAGAATATTCCCGGCCAGCCGAACTTGAAAATATCTTCCGTGATCCTCATATAATATTTTTTCCGCTCTTGAGATCGCTTTTCCCAGGAATCTTCCCATCAGTCTATAGGCAAGCATGGACCTCGGCTCTCCGTTTTTCGCAAGTTTCGCCATGGTCCTTGCAGCATATCTTTCACTGAATAGATCTTGGAGCATACCGTCATTTTCTTCAAGATATTTCATGTAATACTTTTTGCAATCCTCGCCGAAGAACTTTCCTTTCCAGAGCATTTGCAGGATATTTCCGACTCCGACCGCCGAACCCAGAGAACCCAGTTGAATGCTTTCCGCGTCCATGCTCAGACCATGATCCATTATTCCCATTTTCACGAACGTGTCTGCTATTTCTTGCCTGCTTATTGCAGATCTCAGACCTATATCGCTTATGGGATGGTTCATTTCTTCGACGAACGGAATGTTCCTGTCTATCCTGACCGGATAAAGAAGTTTCCCGCCGCTGTCAACGCAAGCGCTTCCGATCCCCGATCCGATCACCACATAAAACAATTCCGTGCCTATGTAATAATGCTCGCCAATCGCGCCGCAATCAGCATCATTATCCTGGGTATAACTCTCAGCCCCGAATTTTTTTGCAACGAATTGTCCTATATTGGATCCGGTAAACGAGGTCAGCACCGTTGATCTGAAAAGCGTGCCGTCACACGAAAGCAATCCGGCAATTCCCAAACCGACGAGATCCGCCCTGCCGCTGCATATCTCTTTGAGTTTCGAGAGCAGATCTGATCTTGCCGCCGCAAAGCAGCTATTTTTATAATCATGCCTCCACAAACCTTTTTCGATCATCTTTCCGTCCTGGAACAATCCTGCTTTTACAGCCGAACCGCCCATATCTACAACCAATGTCTCTTTTCCTTTTCCGAATCGGGTTATATCCGATATCTTTGATGTTTTATACATGATCCTTCCTCCTTTTTTCAAAGATCGATTTTGCCTGCAAACTAACACATGGAAGTCCTTGTGTCAAACGATAAAGTCCGCTGATCAAGCTCATTTATTTCCACTTGTAAATATGGCATAAAATGTTAAGATGTTATAGATAATACTAACCGAATTCAATGATAAAAAGACTGATAAACGGAAAAGCGAGCTCGATCACATCGGCTGCGCTTATTCTTGCGATCTCGTCCCTTGCCAGCAAAGTGCTGGGACTCTATCGCGACAGGACTCTTCTCGGTTCATTCGGGCTTGGGAATGAATTGGACGTATATTATGCCGCATTCAGGATCCCCGATTTCATATTCAACATAATAGTTCTCGGAGCTCTCTCTGCAGGTTTCATTCCGGTTTTCTCCAGACTCATTCATGATAACAAAGAAAAGGAAGCGATCAGAACCGCCAATGCGGTACTGAATCTTCTTTTCGTTTTTATCCTGTTTTTTTGCGTCTTTGGAATAATTTTCGCGTCCAATCTGACCGACTTTATCACACCCGGATTCACAGATGAGAATAAGCTTCTTGCGACGAATCTCACAAAGATCATGTTCCTTTCGCCGATATTCCTGCTTCTCAGCGGGATAATCGGAGGAATATTGCAATCACACAAAAGGTTTTTCATCTATTCTCTTTCGCCCATCATGTACAATGTCGGCATTATCATCGGCGCTCTTTATTTTTCCAGATGGTGGGGACTTAGCGGCTTGGCCTGGGGAGTTGTCCTGGGTTCCGCCATGCATTTTTTCATCCAGCTCCCCATGGTGTACAAGCTCGGCTATTCCTATGAAGCGATCCTGGATATCCAAGACAGAGGAGTGCGCACGATAATAAAAATGATGATCCCCAGAACGCTTACGCTTGTGACCTCACAACTGAATCTCGTTATCATAACGATCATTGCGACGACGCTTCCCGCCGGAAGCCTGACGGCTTTCAATATTGCGAACAACCTCCAGAGTTTTCCTCTGAGCCTGTTTGCGATCTCTTTTGCGATTGCCGCCTTTCCGACCCTGTCCGCACTCAGCGGAGAAAAAGACAGAAATGAATTCGCCAGAAGCCTTACGGTAACGACCAAACAGATCCTCTTTTTCGTGATCCCGATCAGCATATTTTTTGTGGCGCTCCGAGCGCAGATCGTGCGAACCATACTTGGAACGGGAAAAGTCGGATGGGAAGAAACGGCGCTTCTCGTGGATTCGCTTGCGATATTCTCATTCAGTCTTTTTGCGCAAAGCGTCATCCCGCTGTTCTCAAGAGCATTTTGGGCGCTTCATGACGCAAAAACTCCGTTCTACATTTCCTTCATGTCAGTCATTGTGAATATAATCCTTTCTGTGGCGCTCTCCAACAAATATGGCGCCCTTGGACTGATCGCATCTTTTTCCATATCTTCCGCCTTCAACGCCATAATGCTTTATTATTTCATAAACAAAAAGACCGGATTTATCTGCCATGGCAGAATATTGATCCCTCTCATAAAGATATCCCTCGCTTCTGTTATTGCAGGCCTCATATCGCACTTTTCCCTTTATGCCATAGAACCGCTTCTCGACACCCATACCGGGATCGGAATATTGATACAAGGGCTGTTCGCCGGAACCCTTGGCGCGGCAACCTATTGCATTTTTTGCTGGAAGCTTGAGATAGAAGAATTTATGATCCTGAAAGACTCACTGAAAAGAAAGCTGCTTGGTGCGAAGATCACAACATCCGAAATAGTCACGGAAGAGTGATTGACAGCTTCGTTTTTTTCTGATAACATCTGTTATTACGGAATACTGAATCTATACAAGGAGGAAAAAACAGTGAAAATTACAGTTGTAACGGACGACGGCAGGGAACATGAGACGGAAATCTCGCCGGAACTGATGTGCCATTCGGATATATCGAATGCCATGAAGAATAATATAAATCCGGCAGATGCACTGATTGAGCTCGCCGGAGCAGGATCGAAAGCGTTGAGGGGAAATAAAATAAAACCCGAAGGGAATGACATCCTTATGGCACTTCTCTCTTGCGACCAAGAACCATTGGCTTAACCGATGGTATTTTTTTATTAAAAAAACGCCACGATCTATCTGACGTATTATTGCACCGATAATTTTTAATAAAATTATACTTTAATGTCCGTGATCTCCAGATTTCTCGTATGCCAGTTCAGCACAGCAGTCTTCTTGATCATAAGCTTCCGCATATCCGGATGCACTTTGACAATGACCTCCGATGCATAATGACTCAAAAAATCAGACTTCAATTCAGCCCTTGCTTTGTCCACCCCGATCTCGTCATAAGGCGCGGAAACAAGAAGTAAAAATCCGTCTTTCGGGATCATCCCCTTGTCCATATTGGATTTGATTATGCTGACCGCGCTCGCGATCGGCCCGCTAAGATCCGGACTATATGGACCGATGATCAGCGCCATATTCGGAATGTGCAAGAAGTCGAATCCCCGTCCGATGCATATGATCCATTCTCTGTGAACCGTATCAAGATCCAAATTCCGATGTAGGGCTCTGACCTCGGTTATGTGTTCGATGTTCCCCTCGACCAGCGGAACCAGGTCCAGCAACACGCGCTCCGGCATATCCGGATATACCGCCCTCAGTTTATTCACCCAGTATTCCCTGGACAATTCTTTGCTTTCGGCCAAATTCAATATTTCCTTATTCTCCCCGTGAAGTATCATCGCATCTTCATCTGTCTCAAAACCGCAGATAATGGGATATACGGTCTGATGATCGTGTCCGAAAATATACTCGATCTGTTTTTTTATTCCGGCAACATATTCCTTTGCCTTTTCCGTGTCATGATCAAATCCGGCGCATCCTCGCTTCTTCTCGCTTTTGGAATAATGATAAGTGATCAGAAGCAAAACGCGCTGTGATGATTCGATCGCCTGATTTACTGTGTTATACAGAACCTCGCCAAGATAGGGCCAGCCGAGATCAAACATCCCTCCGAAATTCCTGAACGGCTTGATTATGCCAAGAGGAGTCTTGGTGGCAAATGGGATGTGAATGCGCCCGTCCATGCACTTGAGAACGATCACCATCGTCGGATGCTTGAATGTGTATCTTTTTCTCGCCAAATACGCCTCCGGCGTACAATATATCTCGGAGTGCCTCTTGGAAAGATCGATCAGCCAATCGATCCTTTCCTGGATCGGCAAATTGGTTATATTCGCTTCTCTGGCGTTAATATATTTATTGATCTCTTTCATATTGCTAAGATAAACACTGAATTTATGCTGAAAGAAAGCGCGAATATTGAAACAAACCTTAAAATCAATTTATACCCGCATTATATAAAATATTATTAAATTTAGCAATAAAAAAAAGGAGCTCAGTTCCTTTGTTTGGAATGTGTTGCTCCATTTAAATTGTTTACATTTCTGAATAAGGTGTTTTTTTACCATCCTCTACACAGAGACCGAGTTCCGAAAGGAATCGCTCTATTGTTTCCCATTCTCCCTCGTCTTCCGGCATGACTTCAATGAAATTGCCGAGTCCCCTGGTTTCGCCATTTTTTGACAATATGACATCAAAATCCACGGCGAACAACAATCCTTCCCATCTGTACATTCTTCTTTCTTTGCTAATTGCAACCACTGGGCCTTCGAGCAAAGTCAGCAAGCTTTTTTCCGCTTCTGGCGTAATTTCGAATTCATGCTTGAACTTTCTTCGGAGAATTCTTCCTTTCTCCTTTATCTCAGGACCTTTATAAGTGAATATCTTGCAGACATTGCTTTCAGTCCTGATTCTCAATATCTCGTCTGTTCTGCTCAAGTCCCTTCCTCTTATATTGAAATAGTGGTCTTCCTGCGTCGCGACAGATTTTCTTTCCATCCGCTTTTTTGTAAGAATATTCAGGACCTTTCCTTTCTCACCGATGATTCGGAACTTAAGCTGATTCTCGGATAACCCGGTACCTGGTGCTTCAATCTCGGGATCGTAGGCATTGTTTATTATAATATCTGCGTTCGCCTTAGTCGGTTCAATGTATTTAATGTGCATCGGCTCCACTACGCTCGCAAAATAGCCGACGATCTGAGATGAATCCATTTCCGTCCTATCAAGATCCCTGAGCATTCTTCGAATCATTCTGTCGAAAGTCTCTGCATGAACAAATATCTTGAGATCGCCTTTATTTTGGAGAAGACCATATAATCCTTCCACGATAATAATATCAGCGGGTTTCATTTCTCCGACAATGGCTGGCGGATTACCGTCAAATCTGTATTGGTATTTGGGTACCGGCATTCCTCTTGCCAGCGCTTCGGTCAGCTCTTCACTTAACTTAATGTCTACAGCTTCCGGCTGATCCCAATTCAAGATATTTCCCTTGGCTCTTTCGGATTCCATAAAGGCATTTCCCTTATACAAGTCATCCTGACTGAACTTTATAACTCTCTCCGGATATGCTTCCTCGATTCTTTTGGTCACGACTTTCGTCTTTCCCGTCGAAGATCCCGCACCTACAAGTATTACCATCCGTTTATCGGGATTGTCTTCGAAGAATTTTTCAATGCATCTTCTTATTTCCAGTATCCCTTGTCTAAGGTTATATTCTGGTATATCTTTCGTTCTATTCATATTATCCTCTCCTTTTCTTTCCATTTCTATTTTTTCTTCGGAAAACCGTTTACTGCAATTACTGCATTGCTATATTCCGGCCTTCCCGTCACTTCTTCCCCGATCCACAGCGGAAGCTTCAGGTCGATGATTTGATCCCCGTTCTTTCTTTCAATTTCGGCAACGATGTTCTTGCTCAATAGGGAAGCTTTCGGATCGTAATCATACACATCGACTTCGACGACAACTCCGACTTCCAGCTCTACCAGGAATCTTTCTTTGGAGATTCTTTCATAATCAGCCCCATAAAGCATCCTATAGAACATTTCATTCGGAATTTCGATCTCATTTTCAAACCTCTTGGATATATCTCCATCTTCGGTCTTTTTCTTCATCGTGAGGAAATACTTCGCATCAGTTTTACTCACTTGCGAGCGAATCCTTATTTCAACTGAATCGCCAGGCTTTGTGAAATAATATTGCACAATCTGGAAATGAGTGTTCTCGATGAAATTTGGCGGAAGAAGTCTCGGCTTCACCAAAAATTTTCTTTCTTCTTCAATTTTCAATGTGCTTTTGTTTGTCATATTTTCCCTCTCTAATATTTGTTTCTACCGTCACGGATATTATCTTCACTTGATTACAGGAGATTGGTATGTTTATTCTTGTGATACTAAGCCAAAACCCTGTATTAATGAACATAAAAGCGGACCCTACACTATAGCATATTATTGAATATATAGCAAGGACCTAACCACTTCTTCTGCCTGGCAAGAACTGTACTAATATAATTTACTGAAGCTACAAAGTTGACAATCCTTTAATATAGTGTATAATGTTCTTGTTATCAATAAACAACCAGAAATGTTAAGTCTAGACAGAAAATATATGCATTGGGTGATCGCCTCAACAAAAGGCGGGTTTTTGGCTGTTCTTGATTTAAATTGATAAACTGCAATATCATTTAGACAGGAAGAAACAGCCAAAGAAAGGGCTGGTTTTTTTAAACATTTAACGGATAAGATGCAAAATAGTACGAATAAAATCATCGTGTGGCTATCAAGACATATGACAGGTAAATCTGCCTATGTTGATTTTATGCGTACTGTTTTTTATCTGAAATGACCTCATAAATACGATTTCCGATAAACAATAGTCCGCATAAACAAAGCGGACTATTGTTCTTTTTAATTGCGTATAGAGAAACATTCAAATACAAAATCAAAATGAGGTGACAAATATGGGTGAAACTGAAACTGAGAAAATGATCGATAACAAAACCGATCTTATCATAAAAGTACTGATGAATAACGACTTCAAGGGCGTTCTCCTGATGGATCTGGAGGGATATGATGATAAAAATAACTACATACTCCCGGAGAAAACCACTGAAAAGATCATGAAACAAGAACTTGAGTATGCCATGGATCTGATCACTGAAGTAAGAAAACTTGCGATGGATCTGAATAACCTGGACCTGCAAGCTGAAACGTTCGAAGCGATGTTCGAACTCGAACAGGATTGGATCAAGGTCTATAACGGCATTGAAACCGACAATAGAGGCGCTGATGCCCGAAAAGCACAATACCCCGTTGAACTGATAGCGGTCGCTAGCGGAGGAATGGAAAATGTGCTCGACTGGACATAAGCGAAAACACGGCAAACAAACAAAAACCAAATACGCAATTAAAAGAATAAAAAAGGGCCTGAGAGGATAGAATAATTCCGAACAGGCCTTATTTTTTTATGCCGGAACCTTCCTGCAGTGAAACCTGGTTCAAATAAAAAAGGCAGGTATTCCTGTCTTTTACTTGTGATTCTTTTTTCTTTTCAAAAGCAGTGCTTCAATGGATTTTTCCAGAACCTCTTCGCTCCTCCAGTTCAGCGGATCCAAAAGCTTTGAAAGCTCTTCAATGATCTTGGGATCATTGCTGTTAGCGGCGATCACGATCGCCACCTCTGAATAGCGGTCCAGCTCGCTTTTCGGTTCATTGTTTCTTATTGCATCCAATATGACTGACGCGGCCTTTTCTATGTCGCGCGCTTCCCGGCTTGCGTAATATATTCCGACGTATGCCCATGCTCTGTAAAAATTTCCCCACCAAAGGGATTGCATTTTTTCAGCGATTTCCCGCGCCTTATCCAGATCTTTGCCGATGACATCAACCAGGATCTCAAGCAGCGTATCCGAATCCTGGCCGGCTAAAGCATACTCAACAGCCGTTTCCAGATCGCCATTTTTCATTGCCGCTTTTGCGATCCGGCCAAGATTTGAAGTGTCATACTCGGAGTTCTTTGCCAGAACTTCCGCCCAAATATATATCCGCTCTTGAGCAAGGATACATATCAGTTTTTCGATATAGCCATTGCGATCGAATCCCTCGGGCACTTCATCTCTTATGAATCTTTCAATGTTTCTCAGATCCTCAAGATCTCTGCTTTCCTTGGCGATAGAAAGCATCGCCTCGGCTGCCTTGTTCTTGTCCAGGATCACTGCGGCCGCTTCCCGTGCCAGTTCAAATTCTCCGATCAATGAAAGCGATCCGACCAGTCCCTTGATCTTATAGTCACCGACATCTTCTCTTTCATCCCGCTTTGACGAGATCGCACTCCGGACGATCTCTGCGATCCTGCCATTATTGCCTTTGATCTTCGCCGCATAGACCTGCAGGGTTATGCTTTCCGTAATTTTTTCCGCAACTCCTGCCAGACTGTTCAGAGACTTCTCGAAGAACTCATCTTTTGTATTTTTCTTAATATTGATCCCTCCTTGGAATATTTTTCTCATCCTAAATCAAAAATGCCCTGAAGTCAAACCCACATCCGCACTCGCGCAAGCTTTGCGCCGTCATCGCTGATCGGATATTGACAAAACTGCTTTTTTTTGCTAGACTAAGCGGTTGCAACAAAAACAGTCATGTTGCATATTGGAGGTTCTTATACAATGAACGATAAAAAAAATCAAAATGAAATAGCCATAGGATTTGTCGTTGGATTCTATTCGATCGTCATACTGACGACAATTCTTGCAGCAATATTTCATAAATATTCCTATGACGTGCGCATCGCATATCTGATAGCTGGCTCTTCGTTCGGACTTTTGGTATCTTTCTATACCTGGCATATGATCCTGAACAGGAACAGATACAGCCAATCCAGACACACATTCTTTGCGCTGGTATGTTTTGGTTCCAGTATCGGAATAATGCCCTTGGCGATATATTCGCTATCGGAAACACCGCCGGATCTAATATGGATCATGTACGTATCTTCAATTTCCCTATTCGTTACGGCGGCTACCGCAGCTTTATCCATTGCATTCGGACATCCGAAAGATACAACTGCACCAGTCAATACAACATAAGCATATGCGATCCCGTATATGTTTTTTTCTTTTTAGGCACAATCTGGAATATAAAAAAACAGAAAGAAAGTTTTCTTCACTGTTGTATGCTTTTGTTATGTAACAACGCTTCCTGGCCTGGGAATGTCCCCGGGACCGAAAATGTTACCCAATAGCAGATATCCTGCCATTGAGAAGAGCGCCCAAAGGAACACCATCAGCGAGAACATTTTCACATCTAGCTCATGATATATGATATAGACCGATCCGCTTTTTTCCGAAATGGCACTTGCCCGCAATGGTTCGAACATGACATTATGTTTAACCGTAAAAATATTTTGGCTCTTGCTCGAAAGCACAACTTCTCCATTTTCCATTGCGTAAATTCTGATCGAATTTCCATCTGTGCGGAAGCTTTCTGGAGCCACATATTTCAGTCCCGTGTCGATATTAATTCTTTCGACTGACACTGTGGGTCTGATATAACTATCGACCTCTACCGGTCCGGACTGTGACCATACATTGAATTCAACGGGCTGTACAAGATAGCTCAGACCATAAATGGAAGCTGCAAAGATTCCCAAACAATATAGCATTCTAATTATGTTCCATCTCGGGTTATCCAATTCTAAATAGTTTTTATCATATCTTCTTGCCATGTTAAACAACTCCGAA
>JBAZUT010000010.1 GCA_041661265.1 Candidatus Paceibacterota bacterium
TGGTAAAATGAGGAACTTGATCAAGCTCAAGGATAATCCTGATATCGGAGGAATCTTCCAGAATAGAGGAAATGCCTCGATAATCAGTTTTAAAAAATTCTTTTAGCACCAGACAAGCCGCTAGTTGAGGTTGTGTAAATTTTTTTGGGCTTTTGGAATGAGTGTAAGCCGGTAAGCTTCGCAAAGCCGCGGCGTAAGCTACTCGAGCTATAGATAAAGGAGATTTAGATGTAGTCATATACTGCATATTATACCAGAATCGGTATGTTTTCTACAGAGCATGTCAGGTACTTTTATTTATATTTAACCGCCACCTATTTAAAAAATCTCTAAACATACATTAGCCTAAACTACTAAGAAAATCAATATTAGAAACCCCACAAATGCGGCTTTTGATATCTTTACTCCGCGAGAAGGACAATCTCACTGCTCGCCTACCGGCTCCGCTCCATAGGGCTTCCGCCCTCTGGCGCTCTCCGTCAACTGGCGGATCGCTGTCACCCCGAACGGGAAACTCTCGTTTCCCTCGCCTCGCTGTCAGCCTTAGGCGAAGCGGGCCGACCCTTTCCCGTTCTGCGCCCGAGGCGCATCCGCCTCAGGTGGAGAGTCTTCCAATATTAATTAAAAACAAAAACACGCCTTTCGGGCGTATTTTTCTTTTGCTCCGCGAGAGGGACTCGAACCCCCAACCCATTGATTAACAGTCAATTGCTCTACCATTGAGCTATCGCGGAATAGTGATTTATTTTTTATATGCATTTGCCTCAATAATATCTTAACCATTGTCCGCAAGGGGCGCCTGTCCGCCCATGATGTGGAGATCAACCCGTTTCTGAAGCTATCGCGGAATGCTAGAAATTCAATGCAAAATGAAAAATGAAAAATGAAAAATGAAAAATTCCATTTCTCATTTACATTGTATAGTATAATATCTAAATAATTTTTCGTCAATGATATCATGAAATCAATCCTGTTTCTACTTTCTACATTCCACCGTCCATACTAGTAATCCATCAGCTTCCTGGACTCTTTGTGTTTTTTGATCTTCTCGAGCGCTTTTGCCTCGATCTGCCTGATCCTTTCCCTGGTCACACCGAACTCCTGCCCGATCTCTTCGAGAGTATGCGTTACGCCGTCTTCCAAGCCGAATCTGAGCTTCAGGATCTTCTGTTCCCTCGGTGAAAGCTCGACCAGGATATCCTTGACGTATTCTTTCAGAAGCTGCCTTCCTGCAGCCTGAGACGGCAGTACCGTTTCCGTGTCTTCGATGAAATCTCTGAGCGTGCTTTCATCGTCATCATCTCCGACCGACGTTTCAAGTGAAACCGTGTCCTGCGAAATTTTCATGATGTGCCTGACCTTCTCGACCTCAACTCCCATTTCAGCTGCGATCTCTTCCGGAAGCGGTTCACGACCGAGATCCTGAACCAGCCTTCTGGTTATCTGTGAGAACTTATTTATCGTCTCGACCATATGGACTGGGATCCTGATCGTTCTTGACTGGTCGGCAATTGCCCTCGTGATAGCCTGTCTGATCCACCACGTCGCATATGTCGAAAACTTATATCCCTTCCTGTAATCAAATTTTTCAACGGCGCGAAAAAGGCCGATATTCCCTTCCTGTATAAGATCCAAAAGGCTCAAGTTCGCGCTCCTGCCAACATATTTTTTTGCAATGCTGACAACAAGGCGGAGATTTGCTTCCGCCAGCTTCTGCTTTGCCGCCACATCGTTCTTTTCCTTTCTCTTCGCAAGCTGGACTTCTTCCTCACCGGTGAGAAGCGCGACCCTTCCGATCTCGCGAAGATACATCTGAACTGAGTCATTCGCAATGTTGTCGAGCGATATATTGCTCAATTCCTCATCAACCTCTTTTTTGGTCTTTTTTCCGTGGTCCTCTTTTTCTTCCGAAAGATCGATCACATCAACCGCAGTTTCGATCCTGATATTGTGCTGTTCCAATTGTTCATAAAGATATTCAAGGCCCGCAATATCCTCTTCCACGTCCGGAACAATATGAATTATCTCATGCTCGGTGACAAACCCTTTTGACTTTCCCCTGCTCAGGAGCTCGTCCAGCTGCGCCTTGCTTATCCCAAAGCTTTCATCAGCGCCACCTTCGGACGATCTTCTCGCCATAGGTTTCGCTTTCTTATGAAATTCTTTTTTCTTGAAGAGTTTTTTGGTTTTTGCTTTCGACTTGATCGCATGCTTCGCCCTCGGCTTCATTTTTTTTGTTTTCATGTTCTTTTGAATTGATTTAGATTTATTGTTTCGTTTTTTGGTTTTCATATATTATTGTTATCGGATTGAAATCTGATTTTTTGTTTTTGTGCCTAGGCCTCAAGCGCGCCTATTTCTTTGTTATTCCTGTCCTGCTCCTCCATCAGCGGCTTGACCGACACCATATCCCCGTTCCTGACCGCGCTCTTTATGTCTTCCTCGAGGCGCTTGTTTTTGTTTTTCAGGCTCTGGATCCTAAGAGTGCTGATCGTGTTCGCCATTTCCCGCGAAGCATCTTCGTCCGAATTCTCAAGTTCCGTTTCAACCCGAAGCGAAGCGGCCTCCAGCTTGAATTCAAGCAGCTTACCCTTTTCCTTGTCCATGACAGCCTCGTCTCTGATCAATTGCCTCATCGTCTTTATGACCTCAGGCGTGAGCCCTTTCTCAGGATCATAGTATTTCCTCAATATTGAAAATATTTCTTCATAGACTCCTCCCTCAAACAAGCCCTCAAGATCAGGAAAGATCGTTTTGAAATATTGGGGATACAATACAATAAAGCCCATTAGCCTCTCTTGAAGCTGAGCTTCCCGGGTATTCTGATTTAATTTGTTGATCTCAAATTCGTTTTTATTCTTTTTTATATTGAAATCTTTCTCCTTTGTCTTATTTTCATCGCGGAGCATCCCGATCAGAATGCTCTCTTCGACATCCAGCCTCTGGCTCAAACTCTGAATATAGTACGATTGTTCGATCTTATTCGCTATTTTTGCGATTATACCGATCAATTCTTTTGCTATGACCTTTTTCCCTTCCACATCCTTCCGGTCATTCTTTGCAAAAACCACATCAAAATAGAACTCCATTATCTTTTTCGGCTTCATTGCCGCGTCCTGCCACAGCTTCGGATCGCTCTTAACGCAATCCGCCGGGTCCTTTCCTTCCGGCACCTGGATTATCCCGACATTCATCCCTTCCTGGATCGCCAGTTCGATCCCGCGCTTCGCCGCCTTTATCCCCGCGGAATCAACATCAAAGGCGAAATTTATATTATCCGTATATCTTTTGATTATCCTCAATTGTGTATCCGTCAGCGCCGTTCCCGAAGTTGCAACAACATTATCCACCCCGGCCTGATGCGATGCAATCACGTCCATGTTGCCTTCAACCATAATACACTCCTTGGCCGTCCTTAATTTCATTTTCGCCTTATCCAGGCCATAGAGAACACTGCTCTTATTATACACTAAAGTCTCCGGAGTGTTAATATATTTTGCCTGCGACTCATCCTTGCCCGGCATGATCCTGGAACTGTATCCGATGGTCTGCCCGCTTATATTGTTTATAGGGAACATAATCCTGCCCCTGAATCGGTCATAGAATCCCCCATTGTCCTTTTTCACACTGAGGCCCGAATCGAAGATCTCGCTTTCAGAATAGCCTTTTTTCTTGAGAAATTTGCTCAGAATATCCCATGAATCGGGCGCATATCCAAGTTCGAACTTTTCGATGCTTCCCATGGTCAGTCCCCGGTCCCTGAGATACTCATATGCCTTCAGGCCCGTTTTGATCTTCAGGCATTCCATATAGAATCTTTTCGAAAGCTTCAATATTTCCATGATCTTCCCCTTCTTTCCGCTTGAACTGTAGTTCACGGTCTTCAGCTTCACTCCGGCCCTCTCAGCAAGAAGCTTTATCGCGTCCTTGAATTCCAGCCCTTCCATTTTCATGATGAAAGTGAAGATGTCCCCGCCTTCATTGCATCCGAAACAATGCCAGAATTGCCGTTCCGGACTCACCATGAAAGATGGCGTCTTTTCGTTATGAAAAGGGCACTTTGCCTTCAAATTCCGGCCCGCTCTTTGCAAATGCAAATAACCGGACAGAACATCCTCTATGCTCAGTTTCGCCTTAATTTCGTCAACCGGGGAATCCAACATATATGTATGAATACTTCTCAGCGAATAAAATCCAGATCAATATCAAAAAACCTCGAGTTTGACATCACAAAGCCATGGAACCCGCGCCCTTGACATCTATGGTATTATTAAATATACTCTATTGTAAAGCTGAAAGTCAAATTCAGCTTTAAAAAGGAGGCAATTGATCATATGTCCGAGAGACTTGAAAGAATATTTGAAATAATGTTATTTAAAATGACTTTTATAGGAGCATCTATAGCTTTCCTATGGGGATTGACGATGGCAACAACTGCGTTTAATCGCCTTTACCTTGCATTATTATTTTCTTGCCTGACAGCAATAATTTTGTTTTACGGAACTATTGCATTGTTCGGAACGGGCTATATTATAAAGCAAGAACTTATTGAGCCTCTGTTGCAGACATCCAAGCCAAATTCTCACTGATATATATTTATCGGTGATTTTTCTATATATCGATCACCGTGTTTCTTCTTCAATCGATAAAATTATCCTAGCAACATTTTCTGCAGCTTTTCCCTTCAGTGAGCTTTTGTATGCAACAATATTCCGCCGCATTTCTTCCATTGCAGATCTATTTACAAACAATTCGAACAATTCGTTTTTCAAACTCTCTCCGTTCAGATCTTTTTCGTAAATAACTTTTGCCAAGCCCTTTTTTAAAAGCCATCCGGCATTTTTTGCCTGGTGATCGTTCGCAGAAGTCGAAAGCGGGATTATGATGCTTGGCTTTCCGACCTCGATTATCTCCGCAATGCTGCTTGCTCCCGCCCTGGAAACTATCATGTCCGAAACGGCATATGCATCCTTCATCTCATTATAAAGGAATGGATATAGTTTGTATCTTTCTATTCCCTTAACTCCTTTTTTTCCGGCCGCTTCTCTTACTGCGGCAAAATTATATTTCCCGCACACATGGATCACATTGAATCTTGAAAGTAACACCTCAAGAGAATCAAGGACCGCTTCGTTGATGCACCTTGCTCCCTGGCTTCCTCCGAACACAAGCAGGGTCGGAAAGCCATCGCTTAAGCCGAAAGTCTTTATTCCTCGTTCAACGTTCCCCGTTGAAATATCTTCTCTTATGGGATTTCCCGTGAGAACAGCTTTGTCTTTCTTGAAATATTTTTGAGTCTCATCAAAAGACACCAGCACCTTAGAAGCAAAAAAGGAATTGATCCTGTTCGCAAGCCCCGGCGTTATGTCAGACTCATGCGTAACTGTCGGAATCCCGAGCAGCCACGACGCAAACACGGCCGGAACGCTCGCAAATCCGCCCTTGCTGAAAACAACATCCGGACTGAATTTCCTTATGAAATACAACGACTGCACTATTCCGACGAATATCTTGTATATATCAGTGAAATTTTTCAAGTCAAAGTATCTTCTCAGCTTTCCCGCCCTGATCTTACGGACCTTTATGCCCGACAACTCGATCGCTTCCTTGAAATATTCATCCGGGGTTATAAGCATGAATTCCGGCTCCGGAATTTTCTTCTCCCGCGCGATCTTTTTGATCTCTGAAACGACGGCCAGGATTGGAGTAATATGCCCGCCCGTTCCTCCGCCCGTAACTAATATCTTCATATAATTACATAGTTATAATGTTCTATTGTACGTTGCTGATTCGCTGTAATGTGATATTGAATTAACAGTACAACAATGTAGCAATGGAGCAATAGAATGTTTCTTGCGTCTAATGTAAATATATTATATCATTATATTGCTAAAAACAATACAATAACACAGCAATCTAACAATAATTCAATTATCAATGGAAAAATTCATCATAAACGGAGCAAGGCATCTCGAGGGAGAGATCGACGTAATGGGATCAAAAAACGCGACCACGCCGATCTTGTCCGCATGCCTGCTCACCGAAGAAGAATGCATCATAGACAATGTTCCAGTAATAGCCGATGTCCTCAAAATGATCGACCTTTTGCAAAGCATGGGGGTTGAGATCGAATGGCTCGGAGAGCACAAGCTCCGCGTGAAAGCCGGAAGCAACATTGATCCGGAAAAAATGGATTTCTCGATCGTCGGACACATGAGATCTTCGATACTGCTCCTTGGAAGTCTGCTTGCACGATTCAAGAAATTCAAGATACGCCAGCCGGGCGGATGCATCATCGGCTCCCGGCCGGTCGGCGTGCACTTTGATGCGCTTGAAGCCCTGGGGGCGAAAATAACATACGACAAAGGCTTCTATTGCCTGAAGGCCGAGAAGCTTGTCGGAAGAACGATCGTCCTCAAGGAATTCTCCGTGACAGCGACCGAGAACCTCCTTATGGCCGCGTCGCTTGCCGAAGGAAAAACCACCATAAAGATCGCCGCTCTCGAACCCCATGTACAGGACCTCCAGAGATTTCTCGTAAAAATGGGCGCAAAGATAAAAGATGTCGGAGTGCATACGATCGAGATCCATGGCGTTTCAAAACTTCACGGCGCAGATCATACCATAATTCCCGATCCGATCGAGGCGGGCACTTTTGCGATCCTGGCAGCGGCTACGAAAAGCAGTCTGGTTATAAATAATGTTGCGACTGGCGATCTTGATCTAGTGATAGAAAAAATGAGAGAAATGGGAGTCAGGATAGAAACAGAGGAAAATAAGCTGATCATCAAGCCGGCACACAAGCTGAATGCTGTAAAGAAGATCGAATCAAGGACCTATCCGGGAGTTCCAACAGACCTTCAGGCGCCTTTTGGAGTTCTTGCGACCCAAGCCGAAGGAACGACGCTCATACATGACACGTTATACGAAGGACGCATGGGATATATAAACGAACTGAACAAAATGGGCGCCAATGCCATCATTTGCGATCCGCATCGGGCTCTCATCAGCGGTCCCACGCCTTTATACGGCCAGGACATCACAAGCTTCGACCTGCGCGCTGGCGCAACGCTCATCATTGCCGCTCTTCTTGCAGAAGGACAGAGCACGATCAACAAGATCGAACAGATCGACCGGGGCTATGAAAGGATCGAAGAAAGGCTCCAGAAGATCGGCGCGGATATCCGGAGGATCAAATAAAAAACCGGAGAATTTTTCCGGTCATGCATATGATTTCCACGTATCATCTTTGTCAGCTGTCAAGAAGCGGGTCTTGTCAAAAACCTGGAACACTTCTCCGCATTTTTTACAGACCATTTCTATCGGCTGTTCGAATAATATTTTCGCAAGCTCTTTTTTTGAAAGCTTATTCAGTTCTTTGGAGCTCAAAAGATGTCCGCATGTACAGGGTATTTCGATAACCATAGTATCACCTTTTTGTTTATTTCTTTTTTCTGAAATATCTTGCTGTCCGGCTTACTTTTTTTTGAAAACATCGCCCAATCTGCATCCTATGCAGTTTTTTTAATTTTTGGGATATTTACCGCATATTTTTTCGACTACCGGCCTGATCGCTTCGATTATTTTTGCATGGATATCCGGCCTTGCAACAACAAGCGTGATCACGTCGGTCTCTCCATATTTATCTATCGGTTCTCCGAATACGTCTGTCACGACCAGGCCCGCTCCGATCGCGATCGGGATCACCGCAGCCACGTCATATGCCTGCAGTCTTGCGCCACATTCTTCGGGAAATAGAGCCCTGACATCTATATACGCATCATTCTGGTTTCTTATCACGCCAATAATGTCCATCGTGCTCGACCTGCACCCCTCATAGGGCTTGAATTTTGCTTCCCACAGAGCCTCTTCGACCTCGGCGATCTCTACGCGCTTTTGATTTGAATACTTGATGACCAGAACCCTGAACTTGCTGTCTCCTCTCATTTTCTGGATATCTCCGGGATACAGCATTTCTTTGTGCCTAAGCGTCAGGAACTCATTGTCTTCGACCCTTGTTCCGGAAAATATTTCCTTGGTGTCGAGCGTGTACACAACTCCGATCTGCAGGTCCTTCAAGGTCGATCCGGTGCAAAGAGCGATGCACACTGCGGCGTTCGGAACACAGTCGAGTGTGGATGCCTTGGCCCTTTTTGTGTTCGTCGATCCGTCGATCTCATCCATGATAAGCGTTATGCTGTATTTGGAATCCCTTTCGATCTCGATGAGCTGCTTGTTGAAAGGCATAAGTTCGAACTGAAGCTTTCCTTCGAGTTCGGGAGCATATTTTTCGATGCCTTCGATTATGGCCGATCTCGCGACCGCGTCTATCGAAGACTCGTCATGGCCCTTGTGCGTTCTTGTGTCAACGACCTCATCCTTGTTCTCGTTTATGATCTTTCCCGCATATGCGACGATCCTTGCGAGCTTCCTCGCCAATTCTCTTTTCTTGTTAAAGTTCAATGTTATTTCGGACATGATCTGTCACCTCATTCCTAATAATATATATGCAAAATATGTTTTTTGCAAGAAAAAAATATGGCGTCATCTGTGCCGTGTATTTTACACTGCAACGCCATACAAACTTGCCATTATCCGGAGATAGCCATCCTGATCTCCGTTGAAATCATCCCGTATAACATGTTCGGGAAGCCTGTCGTCAGGGCCGATCCTTCCCCTTATTATGGTGAATATCTCTTCCCTTTTTTCCCTGCTCAATCCCGATGTTTTGGCTGTCGTTTCCTGTTTTGTTTCCGGCAAATTATATTACCTCCTCTATGTGATATATTATAAATTGTTAATATGTCTTTGTAAATAATGGTGCACTTTTCCGATCATTGATCTTCCTCAATTAAAAAAAGCCCGTTGGGCTCTATTTTTTTTCTCAGATCATTCTCAGAACAGCTCTCATCGACCTCAGAGCTGCAACATCCGCCTTTAGGGCCGCATGGATCTCTTTGATCCTTGACTTTATGTCTGCCTTCAGGTCATCCAGCTCGATCACTTCGCCTTTCGGATCTTCACTGATAAGGCTCAGTATATCTTCCAGGTCCTCGTCGCCTGTTATGCGATGAGTATCGATCCTGGTGGACCGTGCTTTCTTTTTTTGTTTTACGATCACTTTCATGCCTTTTTCCAGCTCTTTTGCAACCGGTTCCATGTCTATTTCTTCAGTTTCATTTTCCAAAACTAAAACCTCCGTACTTTGGATATTAGCAGATACGGAGGCGAAGGTCAATATAGAAATAGAAAGTGAAAAGTGGTAAATTGAATGTTAAGCGTAGAAAATGAAACGTATCAAATTTCTAATTTCTAATTTTTAATTTCTAATTAATGATCAATTTCAAATGACAAATTTTATAATAGCATATTGTTTATCACATATTCATATGATAAAAACTGACTCAGTCCACCATCACATTTTCAGCATGATTAAATAGCTATCTAGGACAGCCATATCTGCATGTTACCTCATAATAATCTCCGCCATAAATGCCCTGAGGTACTGTACTTATAAGCTCACTAACACCACCATACACAAATTCACATTTGTTAGAAAATGGATTATTATTTTCACAAATAGTTTGGCTGTCTCCCAAATCGGCCAAAGTTGCTTGCAGCCCCCTGTAATTAATTTCAAATTGATTTTCCACTATTTTTCCGTTTATTCTATAATAGCAATATCTTAAACTTGGAATATAAATTGGATAGGAAACAAAAACTAGCAGAGATGTCAAAATCATAATTCTGACTCTTTTTCCCGAAATAATATATCTCAACGACTTAAAAAATATGAAAAATGTAACTAATAACACTATAAATGCAATTATAAGATATATAAATAATTGCTCGACTCGGGTGAAATATGCATAAGTCGGCGAGATTATAAAGTAATAGATGAAATAAATCAGCGCGAAACCATGTATAAAGCTCCAAAACCGCGAATATTTTGAACTTATATATCGATGCAATTCATCAACTAAGAAAATAGCAACCACGGCAGTGCAATATGAAGAGATCGGCAAATATTTTAGTTCTAATCCGTATAAATACAATATTAGAAATAAACACAACGCCAAAATTGTAATGATTACAATTCCAACTTTTGCTTGTTTGTTTAACATCATTTTCGTTTATTTTTATTTTATGATATTGATGACATCATGCATAAAATAATATGCATAATATATTATAACACAATTAACCTTGGCCATGTTAACATGCTAAAATGTTCAAATGCCTTCATGATCCCTCACTCCACCGTGACGCTTTTGGCGAGATTCCTCGGCCGGTCTACTTCGCATCCGAGCTCAAGCCCCACATATGCCGCAAAAAGATGGAGCGGAATTGCCGCAAGGATCGGAGTCAGCATCTCCAGTGTCTTCGGAACATAGATCACATCGTCGGCGAGCTCTCTGATCTCCTCATTTCCTTCGGTCGCGATGGCAATGATCTTGCCATTCCTGGCTTTCACTTCCTGCATATTGCTCCACATTTTTTCATAAACGCTGTCGCTCGGCGCGATGAACAGGCACGGAAAATTCTCGTCGATCATGGCGATCGGCCCGTGTTTCATTTCCCCGCCGGCATAGCCTTCCGCATGGATGTATTGCGCAACCTCCTTGAGCTTCAAGGCGCCTTCTTTGGCAATCGGATAATTATATTTTCTTCCGAGATACAGGAAATTCCTATATTTCGAATATTTTCTGGCCAGCGCCCTGATCTCGTCATTCTGCCCGAAAACCCTCGACATCAAGCCCGGCAGGTTCGTGATCTCGGAAGTGATCCTTTCGCCCGTTACATACGACATATCCCTCATCCTTCCAAGATAGACGGTCAGGAGGGCCAGCACGGCCATCTGAGAAACGAACGCTTTCGTTGATGCGACCGATATCTCCGGACCGGCATGATTATATACTCCGGCTTCCGTTTCCCGCGATATGGTGCTTCCGACAGTATTCACTATCCCCAATGTCAGAACGCCTTTCCTCTTCGCTTCCATAAGCGAAGCAAGCGTGTCGGCAGTTTCTCCCGACTGGCTTATGGCCATGACTGCGGTCCTTGAATCCAATATCGGCTTCCTGTATCTGAATTCACTTCCAAGCTCGACTTCAACGGGAATTCCCGCATATTCTTCAAGCATATATTCACCCACCATTCCCGCATAGCTTGCCGTCCCGCACGCGATCATGATGATCCTTTCGATATCGCGCAGCCGCTTCTGATCGAGAACTTCAAGACCGCCCAATTTTACAAGGCCCTCCCCCGAAATTATCCTTCCTCGCGTCGAATTTTTTATGACCTCCGGACCCTCGAATATTTCTTTCAGAAGAAAACACTCATATCCCCCTTTTTGGATGTCATTCACTTTCATCTCGATCTCGCACTCATCCTTCTCAATAAAAACGTTATTGACCGTTGAAATTATCTTATAACTGTCTTTCTTTATGACCGCAAGCTCGTTGTCATCAAGGTATATGACCTTGTCCGTATATCCCGCGATCGCCGATGAATCGGATGCGATGAAATTCTCTCCTTTTCCGATGCCGATCACCAGCGGACTGCTTTTTTTTATGACAACTATTTTTTCCGGATCGCCTTCCGCAATGACCGCAATGGCATATGCGCCCTCGACATGATTGAATGACTTCAGGACGGCTTCCTCCAAATTACCATCATAGTGACTTTCAATGAGATGCGAGATGACCTCTGTATCCGTTTCGGACTCGAACTCATGCCCCTCGTTGATCAGGTTCTCCCTCAAGACCCTGTAATTTTCGATGATCCCGTTATGAACCACGTGGATCTTGCCTTCGCAATCACTGTGGGGATGCGCATTTATTTCCGAGGGGTTTCCGTGCGTGGCCCATCTGGTGTGTGCGATCCCGACGCTGTGCTCGAAATCAAGATCCTTGAGTTTTTTTTCGAGATTCGCGATCTTCCCGACAGCCTTGATGCAATTTGAATTCCCGTCTCTTCCAATCACCGCGATCCCCGCAGAATCATATCCCCTATATTCAAGACGTTTCAAAGCATCTATCAAAAAATCCGAAGCTTTGACCTTTCCCACATAACCTGCAATTCCGCACATAATTTTTGTTTTAATTTATTATTTCTATCTGAAATTATTTTATACCGGTCCAGATCGAATTGAAAATGACCCTTTGCATCCCGCTTGTCGCTTTGTCGTCGATTATGATACCCATGGGCTCATTCTCGGAATTGACCGAGATGAACGCGACTTTGTTTCCATATATGATGATATAGTTCGGAGCATTCTTGCCCGCATTTTCGATCCATTTCCTTTCGTCCTTTCCGCGAAGCTCTCCTCCCTTGCCGATTGCCAGAACTTTTACATGGATATTTTTTTCAATTCTCTTTTTCGAAAAATCTTTGAACGATTTATATATGTATTCCCTGATCGATTCAGTGCTATATACATAATACTCCCTATCTTCGGTCTTTTGCACCGTTTTCAGCACGTCATTCAGAATTTCTTTTGCTCCGGCATATCCATCGTAATATCTCACATATGGCTTCGACGTGATCTTGCAATATTCCGCCTGGAGTTCGTCAACGGTCTTTTTTAGATCTTCCTTCAGTTTCGTGATCTCATCTTTTCTTTCCTCCAAGATCGATATCATTTTCGCCGGATCCTCGGGAATGAAATATTGATGGCTTTTTTTTTCATGATAGCTCACGAGGCCTATCTTGATGAGATCGCGCAGAACATCATAACTCGTTCCGCGGTTGATCCCGGAATCCTGAGATATTTTTCTGACAGAAGACGGACCCAACTTCAAAAGCGCAAGATATATCTTCATTTCTTTTTCTCTGAGGCCGAATTGGCGCAGAACTTCTTCTATCATCAGATCTATAAATAGTGTTTAATATACCTATAATGATATTACTTCTACGGATTGTGTCAACCCTCTCTAAAATTTTGATTTTGCATAATATAAAATGGCTATTTCTAGCCATTCCCTGTCTGATTATTCTCTACAAAGTCCTGGTTTATCCACAAGCCACCAACGTTCCTACTTCCAACCTTTCGCCTTGAGCCCCATTTCCGCGGCTTTCATCTGCGCAGATTGCTTGCTCGTCCCCTCGCCTTCGGCGACTTTTTCATCTCCGAGATAAACAGCGATGACGAAATGCTTATCATGGTCCGGACCCCATTCTTTCATCACTTTATAGGTTGGAGTCGTTCCGACCACCTCCTGCGAATTCTCTTGAAATTTGCTTTTTGGGTCCTGATACAGCTTCTTATCCAGAACATCTTCCATTTTCACCAAAAAGTTATCGCTCACGAACTTTTTTGCCTTCCTGTATCCCTGGTCAATATAGATCGCGCCGATTATGGCTTCCAGTGAATTCGCAAGTATATATTGCCTGGCTTTTCCCGTGTCTTTTTTCTCACCTCTGCTCATCAGAAGATATTCTTCCAGTCCCAGCTCATTTGCGATCCTCGAAAGCATATTGCTGTTGACGAGCGCAGCTCTGAAATTCGTAAGCTCGCCTTCAGGATTCGAAAAATTCTTATACAAAAACTCGGTCGTTGCAAGTTCAAGAACAGCATCGCCGAGAAATTCCAGTCTTTCATTGTGATCAAGCTCGAAATCACGGTTCTCATTCAGATAAGAGCGGTGAACTAAAGCCTGCCTCAGGAGATCTTTGTTTTTGAAACTGACGCTTATCTTTTCTTCCAATTTTTCAATTTCCATATTGTGTTTGTTTATATTCTAAAATAGCAAGGATCTATTTCTTTTCATCCTTCTCCGGACCGGTCTCTTCCTTTTTCGGCTCCTCTTTGGCCTTTTCTTCTTTTCCGGACCTGTCTTCTATTTCCTTATACAACGTGCCCAGAACACCATTCACAAACTTGCCACTGGACTTCCCGCCGAATGTTTTAGCAAGTTCGATCGCTTCATTTATCGCGACTTTCGGAGGCACATCCTCCCTTTTGTTGAACATCAGCTCAAAAATCCCTATCCTCAGGATATTTCTGTCTATGATCGTAACCTGTTCAAGCGGCCATTCCGGAGCAAGGCGCCTTATGATCGTATCTATTTTCTTCATGTTTTTGAATATCCCGCCGATAAGCTCGGTTGTGAAATCGCTTTCATCGTTTCCGGAACCATACTCGCCATTGTTGCTTTCCACGATCTTGTCGAGTTTTGCTTTTTGGAATTTCGATCCCTTCTCTATCTCTTCGATCAGGGAACTTTCAAAATCCCACTCATACAAGCTTTGCATAGCGATCGATCTGCACAAATGTCTGTTCGACATGATAATCAAAATTTAATTTTTAAATAAAAACCATCACCTACTTTGCCGTTTCGTTCTTTGCGCTCTTTTCTTCTTTTGCTTTCGCCTTCACTGCTTTCTTTCTTTCCTTCGGAGAAAGTTTTTTCATGACATCGATAACAGGTTTTCCTTTATAATATCCGCACGCCGAACATGCGCGGTGCGGTTTTATTGTTTTTCCGCATTTTTCGCATTTTGTCGATCTGATCATTTTCAAAGCATGATGCGATCTTCTCTGGTTTCTTGCTGCCTTTGTTCTCTTTTGTTTCTGTGTACCCATAGTATATTAATAACGTTGATTAAAATTAACAAAAACCTTCACAATGATATTCTATACCGACTTTGCTTATTTTGCAAGCCCTGACCCGTTGAATTTCTTTATTATCCTATCGATCGGACCGAAGGACTTTCTGTGTATTATGCACGGTCCATGCTTTTTTAAAGCCTCCATGTGCTCCCGCGTCCCATATCCCTTGTGTTTTGCAAAACCATATTCAGGATACTTCTGGTCCAGATCGACCAATATCCTGTCCCTTGTGACCTTGGCCAAGACTGACGCCGCGCTCACCGAAAAAATATGCTGATCCGCCTTCGGAACCGCAAGCTGGCTCACAGGATAGTCATCTATCGTAAAATTACCGTCAATAAGAAGAAAATCCGGCTTAACCTTCAAAGATTCTACTGCCCTCCTCATCGCAAGCAGCGTTGCCTGAAGTATGTTTATCTCATCAATGACATCCTCCGGAATAACGCTTACCGACCAGTCCCTGCACTTTTCAACGATCTTTTCATAAAGATATTCTCTTTTTTTTGAAGTAAGAAGTTTTGAATCCCTTACTCCCATCTTGACCAAATCGCTTATTTTGGCAGTGTGCGAGAAAACTACGGCTGCTGCCACCAGTGGTCCTGCCAGCGGCCCCCTTCCGACCTCGTCTATTCCGGCAATTTGCCTATATCCCTTATTAAACAGCTTCTCCTCTCTTGAAAAATCTGGTATTATCATATTTTTTTATTATACCCCCTCCCGGTTAACCCGCAATGAACGCATAAAAATAAAAAATGTCAATAGTCTCTCAGATATTAACGTTAATTTATTATAGTACATAAAAACTCAATGTCAAATTTATTCATGACGAAGGAAAAATTGCCTTTTGCGACCTTCGCATATATAATATACTAAGAGTCTGTCTGACAAGTTCGTATTTGGCCAAAAACTCATAATTTCGGTTGCAAATTATTCAAAAATCGTCGGCTTAAGCACTGGCTAAACCTCCTCATTTTTCATAATTTTCGCTCGAAATTCTGAATTTTATATCTCAAAAGAAACTTATCAAACAGGCTCTAAGATAATACATAAAATAAATATATGGAGGACAACAAAACAAAAGAATCTCATAAATACGACAAATATTGGGATCTGGTCGAAAACGCCCTGAATGACGGGACGAAAAACGGCTACAAGATTGCAGTCATAGAAACCGAAAAAATCCTAAGAATTGCACTCAGGGAAAAGAATATCCCGGGAGAAGCATACGATCATAAAGTGGAATTCATACAAAAGATACTGGCAAATCCCGACAAGCTCAGGTATTCAAGGGCGATGTATAAAAAAATCACGGAAGACTTAGGGTTTGACATATCACTCGAAGACACCAAGGAGATCATCGCAGGTTACTATAAGGCGATCTCCGACGTTTCAGAAATGAACTATCACACCGTTTCCGCAAAGGATAAACTGATGCTCTTGGGAGAAAAATATTCAAAAGAGCTTCCGACTACCATAAGAAACATTATCATCTGGCTTTTTATTTTCTTTCTTGCTATATTCATTTCAAGCGAAACCGAAATGGGAAAGGGCATAAGCACGGTACTGACAGATACATCCCGACTCATATTCTATAAGCTGATTCCCGCGATAATTGCGATCGTAGTACTCTTTTTCATAGCATTGATCGCGATCGCGATCATAAAAAAACGCAAGAAGTATTAGCAAATATCTTCAAATGAAATTCACACATCTTCACACACACAGCCACTACAGCCTGCTCGACGGGCTGGCAAAGATCGACGACCTTATAGCAAAGGCCGCCGAGTTTGGTATGGACTCGCTGGCGCTCACCGACCATGGCGTGATGTACGGCGCGATCGAGTTCTATCAGAAAGCCAAAGCGAAGAATATCAAACCCATTCTTGGAGTGGAAGCTTATGTAGCGTCAAAATCAAGACTGAACAAGAGTCCGGGAGCCGATGAAAGAAGGAATCATCTGATCCTGCTCGCAAAAAATAACGAGGGATACAAAAATCTCATCAAATTGACGACGTCGGCTCATCTGGAGGGATTTTATTATAAACCTCGAATAGACAAAGAGATCCTGCGCGAAAATTCGTCCGGAATAATCGCCACGTCCGCTTGCATGGCAGGCGAGATCCCCCAGGCCATTCTTGCAAATGACCCGGAAAAAGCAAAAAAAGCTATCCGCGAATTCCAGGATATCTTCGGAAAAGAGAATTTCTATCTTGAGCTCCAAGACCATCCGAAACTGAAAGGCCAGCAGACTATCAACGACGCGCTCGTGAAGCTTTCAAACGAAATGTCCGCCCCCGTCATCGCCGCGAACGACATTCATTACGTCAATTCGGATGATGACAAAGCGCAGGACATTCTGCTTTGCATCCAGACCAACAGAACCGTCACCGAAAAAGACCGTCTTTCGATGCTGGGCGAAGATTATTCAATGAAAAGCCCCGAACGGATGATCAGCAGTTTCAAAGACGTGCCCGAAGCCATCGACAACACCCAAAAGATCGTTTCTGAGTGCAATCTGGAGATCGAGCTTGGAAAGATACTCCTGCCGCACTTTGACGTTCCCGATGAATTGAATCCCGATGAATATCTGGAGAAACTTTGCCGTGCGGGTATCGCGAAAAGATTCGGAAAAACATCGGATGTCATAGAAAAAAGGCTCCGATTCGAACTTGATACGATCAAGCACATGGGGTTTGCTTCATACTTCCTCATAGTCCAGGACTTTGTTAATTGGGCGAAAAATAGCGGCATCGTCGTCGGGCCGGGAAGAGGCTCTGCGGCAGGCTCGCTTGTTTCCTATCTCATCAACATAACCGATATCGATCCGATAAAATACGAGCTTCTTTTTGAACGATTCCTGAACCCCGACCGTATAAGCATGCCCGATATAGACCTCGATTTTGCCGACAATAGAAGAGACGAGGTTATAACTTACGTATCAAAAAAATACGGCGCGGACCATGTCGCCCAGATCATAACTTTCGGAACCATGGCTGCGCGCGCGTCCATCCGCGATACGGGAAGAGCTCTCGGACTTCCCTACTCTTTTTGCGATCGGGTCGCAAAAATGATCCCTATGTTCACTGAATTGGCCAAAGCGCGAGAAGAAGTCAAAGAACTGAAAGACGCCTATGCCGCCGACCCGGAAGTGAAAAATCTCATCGATAATGCGTCGAAGCTTGAGGGCGTTGCCCGCCACAGCTCCACTCACGCCTGTGGAGTCGTGATTAGCAAAGAATCACTAAACCACTACACGCCGCGCCAATTTCCGCCCCAGGATACCACTTCGATCGTGACACAATATGAGATGCACAACATCGACAGCCTTGGACTCCTCAAAATGGACTTTTTGGGACTGAAGAACCTGACCATCATCGAGAATACCTTGAAAATAATCGCAAAGACCAAAAAAGACGTTATCGACCTTTCAAAACTTCCGCTCGACGACAAAAAAACTTTCGAGCTGTTTCAGCAGGGAAAAACTACCGGCGTGTTCCAGTTCGAATCAAGCGGCATGAAAAGATATCTCAAAAAACTCTGCCCTACGGACTTTGAAGACATTGTCGCCATGGTCGCCATGTACAGACCGGGACCGCTCAACTCTGGAATGGTCGACGAGTTCATCGACCGAAAGCATGGACGCAAAGAAGTCACCTACAAGCACCCCATCATGAAGAACGCCCTCAAAAACACCTACGGCGTCATCATATATCAGGAACAGGTCATGCAACTGTCTAAAGACATGGCAAAATTCACCGGCGGACAAGCCGACACGCTCAGAAAAGCCATGGGAAAGAAGATCGCCGAGCTTATGGCCAAAATGAAAGCGCAGTTCGTGGAGGGATGCGTCAAGAATAACATCGACCAGAAGATCGCCGAAGAAACTTTCACCGACATGGAAAAATTCGCAGAATACGGATTCAACAGATCTCACGCGGTTTGCTATGCATTCATCGGATACGAGACCGCATACCTCAAAGCGCACTATCCTGCGGAATTCATGGCATCTCTTCTCACATCCGACAAGGACAACATCGACAGGATCGCCATTGAAGTCGATGAATCGCGGCAGCTCGGCATCGAAGTTCTTCCGCCTGACGTGAACAGAAGCTTCGTGAATTTCGGCGTGATCAATGAAAACAATAAAGACGAGATCAGGTTCGGGCTCTCCGCCATAAAGAATGTCGGCGAAAATATCGTGGAAAAGATCGTCGAGGAAAGAAAGGCCAACGGAAAATACGCCGGCATAGAAGACTTCCTGAGAAGAGTGGACTCGAAAGATGTGAACAAGAAATCCATGGAAAGCCTGATCCGCGGCGGGGCGTTCGACAGCATGGACGAGAGAGGTAAATTGCTTTCCAATCTCGAAAAGATCCTGAGTTTTGCAAAAGAGACCAGAGAAGCGAAAAACAACGGACAGTTCAGTCTTTTCGATACGGGAGATTCATCATCATTGAATGACATCAACAAGCTGAATCTGCAGGAGACCAAGCCTGCCACCAGGATGGACAAGATGAGCTGGGAAAAAGAGCTTCTCGGCCTCTATGTCAGCGATCACCCGCTCAAAGAATATTCGGCATATCTCCGGGATAATTTCTCCGGCGTCAAAAGCTTTGTGAAAGACCAGGTTAATGAGATCGTGAAGGTCGGCGGAATAATCACCAAAATACAGAAGATCATAACCAGATCGGGACAAGCAATGGTTTTTGCGAATTTGGAAGACCTGACGGGAAAAGTGGAAGTCCTCGTTTTTCCGCGCCTGCTTGCTGCAAATCAGGATATATGGACTGAAGGAGCCATCGTATGCATAAAAGGAAAGTTGAGCGACAAAGATGGCGTCTTCAAGATTCTCGCCGAAGAGATCAAAAGGATCGACCTTGATGGCGCGCAGAAATATTCGGTCGAACATGAAAAAGACGACGTGCCTCCCGAAAAGTCTGGTGCAGGGATAACCATTACGGTTCCCCAGCAGAACTCCAAAGACATACTTCAAAGACTTTCATCGTTTCTGGCAAGCCTTCAAACCGGCAAGTGCGACGTCTATATCCTGATCCCGACCTCGGAAACATCCCATAAAAAGATCAAAACGAGCAGATCCATAGACGCGACCGACGAAACCTTGCGGCAGCTTATGGATATTGTCGGCAAGAATAATATTGAGAAATAGACCGGACATTAAAAAGAAGGAACTCGTCAGTTCCCGTCTATGAAGCTTTTCGCTTCTTTTTTTATTTCTTCGGTCAGTTTCAGCGATATATTCGGATCGCCGTCATGTCCGGTTCCCGGACAGGGTAGATTAAGCCAATCCTGATATCTTATGAACACTCCGGTTCTCGCAGATGATCCTCCATATTCAGCCAGTATCTCATCACCGAATTCATCCGTTTGCTCGCTTATGCCGAACGCCTGTTTGAATTCTTTTTCCGTCATAAATATGCTTCCGTTGACGACCGATGACATGGTATGTCTGATTCTCCAATCAGCAGTGCAGCCTCCACCTGAATTTTTTGAAATTTCCAGATGCGCAGCGCCGCTTTCCATGATCAGATGGCCCTTTTTTTGCCTTTTTGCCATGATCATTTTTATTCCATGCGGATGCCACCATTTCGGCCCGATCCCCGATGGCCCGAATTCCGGCCTTATTTCTTCGATCATATATTTGCCTCCATACTGGAAATCTAATGTTTAATCCCGGTATTGTCAACATTTCAAGAAACATATCGCACAATTCTTGACAAATCCATTTATTCTGTTACTATGATCAAGCCTAAAAGCAGGAGGCAATATACATGGAAGATGAAAACACAAGTCAAGAAAGAAAAGATGGATGTAGAGCAGGAGGATTAATGGGCAATATGGCCTTCATTGAGAGCATTCTCGAGGCGCTCGGGATCAATGGAGAACGTATTTCGGAAAAGATCACAGCAGTTGAACAGGCAAAGGAAAACGACGACGCAGATGCGTATCTCGCAGCACTGCATGAATTGCTGGATACGATCGGCGAATCCGCCGAGACCGCATCACCGGAGATCGGAAAACTGAGAAGCGAAGTTGTCGGCATCATAAGGCCGATCATAGATGTTCTGGTAAAGGATTCAGTTATTGATATATACGCTTATATCGAAAATGCCAGAATAGAGGCTGCTCAAACAACGCTGGAAGCTCATAAAAAAATGAATGAGCTCAACGCCGAACTGATCGCAAATGAGATTGAATGCTACAAGAAAAAGGGATTAACCAAAAAAGAAGCCATTGAGCTGATCAAAACACGGCTCGGACGTCCTCAAAACATCTCCTTGAGTTTTCCGACAACCCACGTTGCAGCGCAGGCAGGAAGCGCAAAAAAGTCAAAAAAGGAAATAATCAGTGACTTTGTCAACCTTGCGCAACAAGACCCCGAAGCGCTGATCAAGGCAATGACTTCAATGAGAGAATCATTTGCCGGAAGTTTGGGATTTAAGATCCCCGGAATGGACTGAACAATCATGCTTAAGCGGTGCTATAACCATAGCCCGTATTTTTTTGACATATTTTGTATTTTAATATAGACTTGATTCGGAAGCGATTGAAACAGCCACCAACTGTTTTCCCCGCAAGGAGGATCCCGGACAAGGTCCGAACTAAGCTTCCGGACAATTAGAAAGATATGTCCCTCATAAATCTTAAGGACATGAACGCAGGTGGAACCGTCCACGACAACTTAGAACCGATGACTTATAACGAATAACGTTTATCCTTGTTTTAGGTCATAAGTTATGAGTTATAGGTTGTTTTGGGCCCTGAAGTACTATGAATTAGTGCTTTTTTAATTATAGACAATTCGGATCGATCCAACTTCCGGAAAGTCAAAAAAAGAGGCTATTCTCATAGCCGCTTGTGTTCTATTTTCCTTCTTTTTCGATCTCCTCCGACACTTCATCTTCGATGTCCTTTGTTTCTTTCTCCGTGAAACCGAGCACTTTTTCCATCGCCTTGAATGTTGCCGACCATCCCATCACATATTCGTAATCCTGCCTGCCCCAGCCTAAAACATCGCTGTTCCTGTACATAGCTTTCATTTTATCCATATTCCGGATATATTCCTTCAACATTATTCTGTATTCCGCATGTGCTTCTTCTATCGTCTTGAACATATTTGCCTCCCATTTGGCTAATCAGAGTTTACGATATATATGATTTTTGTCAAACGAAACATATCGACGGAATGTTGATAAAAACCCGATATTGATATTTTTAACTAATAATTTATATTTATGAACAAAAAACCGCAAATGAGCAAAGAGGTCAGCATTGAAATAATGCGCCATTCCCTCGCGCACATCCTTGCAAGCGCAGTGCTTGAGATGTTTCCCGAAACAAAATTCGGCGTCGGCCCGAACATCGAGAACGGCTTCTACTATGACTTCGAACTTCCCCGCACTCTCATTCCCGAAGATCTTCCGATACTCGAGGATAAAATGAAAGAAATCATGAAAAAAAATTATCCTTTTGAAAAAACGGTCGTCGCCCGCGAAAGGGCCATTGAACTTTTCAAAAAAGCGAAACAGGACTATAAGCTCGAGATCCTTTCCGGCGAAGCGAATGAAAAAGAAGTTTCACTATACAAGTCCGGCGAATTCGTCGACCTGTGCCGGGGCCCGCACATCGATTCGACCGGAGAGATCGACCAGAGATCGTTCAAGCTCATGAAGATCGCGGGAGCCTATTGGCGAGGCAACGAAAAGAACAAAATGCTTCAAAGGATCTATGGAGTTGCATTTGGGAACAAAAACGATCTTGCGCAATATCTGAAACAGCTGCAGGAAGCCGAAAAAAGAGACCACCGCAAGCTCGGAAAGGAACTGGACCTGTTCTGTTTTTCCAATCTTGTGGGAGCCGGATTGCCCTTGTTCACACCGAAGGGAACAATTATCAAAGAAGAACTTCAAAAACATATTGAAAAAGTTTGCCGCAATTACGGTTTTCAAAAAGTCATGACGCCTCATCTGACCAAGATCGATCTATATGAAATTTCCGGACATGCAAAAAAATTCGGAAAGGAATTGTTCCATGTTTCATCGGAAGCTGAGCATGATTTTGTCATGAAGCCGGTCCAATGCCCTCATCAGACGCAGATATATGCATCAAGACCCAGATCTTACAGAGATTTGCCGATCCGATATATGGAATCCGAAAAACAATATCGCGCAGAAAAGACCGGCGAAGTCGGCGGCCTGAACAGAGTATATGCCATAACAGTGGAAGATGGACACACTTTCTGCAGGCCCGACCAGGTTAAAAGTGAAATAATCGGCCTGGTCAACATCATAAAAGATTTTTATTCCGCTTTAGGGCTTTGGGGCAATCATTGGGTATCTCTTTCGGTCCGCGATTACGCTCATCCTGAAAAATACATCGGAGAAACGGAAGATTGGGATCTATGTGAAAAGATGCTCCAGGTTGTTTCCGACGAACTGGGTTTGAATGCGAAACGATGCGAAGGAGAGGCTGCGCTCTATGGTCCCAAATTGGATTTTATGTTCAAAGATGCAATGGGCAAAGAAGTTCAAATTCCGACGGTTCAAGTCGATTTTGCCACCCCTAAAAAATTCAACCTGACATATGTCGACAAGGATGGAACAGAAAAACATCCGGTCATGGTTCATCGCGCAGTTCTGGGTTCATATGAAAGATTTATGGCTTTATTGATCGAACATTTTGCAGGCGCATTTCCGGTTTGGCTATCCCCCATCCAAGTCAAAATACTCCCCGTATCTAGCGAAAAGCACATCGACTATGCGAATAAGATCCGCTCCCTGCTCATAAATGAAGATATCCGCGCCGAGGTGGATGACAGCAATGAAAGCATCGGCAAAAAGATACGCGAAGCCGAAAAACAAAAAACGCCATATATGCTCGTAGTCGGCGACAAAGAAGCTGAGAGCAACTCTGTTGCGGTCCGCTCGCGGGGTTCCCGGGTCATAGAAACAAGATCTTCCGCTGATTTTATCAAAGAACTGAAAGAAAACATTTCACAGCGAAAAAGCTGATCCGCTTTCCCCCGAAAAGTCCTATTTATGCATAAATAGGACTTTTTTAGTGTTGACAAAGTCCTGACTTGGACATAAAATGATATAAGCCAAAGCAACAAAGAGGAGAGAAAATGAGACTAGAAGATGTGCCTGTAAATGTAACAATTTGCGGATTAGCAAAAATAGAAGGTGAATGGAGAGTGATCATGGGAATAACAAAACAAATCGCAGACAGCATCACATTAGTCATTGATAACAAAATATACAATGATCCGAACATAGAAATTGAAATATAAACTTGCTCAATTTCTTTTTTTAAATTAATTTTCAAAATATGCCGCTTGCAGCCACGCACATCATCGCGACAACATCCCTGATCGGACATTTTGGCGAGAAATTTTCCAAGAACGGCGAGAATCAGAAATATTTTGTCTTCCTGGCGGCTTTCGGCTCGCTTCTCCCGGACATAGATATCCCACTAGCGTGGTTTTTGCGCTCTGTCGGGCTTGTTTTTGCGCACGGAACCGTGACTCACACACTTCTCTTTGCACTGATTTTTTTATCCGTCTCTGCTGTATTCAATGCTTTTCATAAAAAGAACATATCTGACGCTTTCTCTATTTTTTTCTTCGGCATATTGGTCCACCTGGTTTTGGACTATGCTCTAGGCGGAGGCGCAAGAGAAGGCATTGCCTGGTTCTATCCTTTCAGCAGCGCGACATACAAGATCCACTTTCTGTTCCTCGTGCCTTTTGGCAACACCTTCGAAGCCCTTGATGCCATTGTTCTTCTCGCATTCTTCTATGCAAACTCCCGCGCCCTACTTCAAATATTCAGACCAAAGCCATTGACCAAAACCGAATAACGGGATAATATGGCTTCGGAGGAATGCAATTGTTTATACCGCAACCAAGAAAATACTTGTTGAAAATAAGCGAGTTTCCGGTCTGGTGGAACGGCCTGATCGTGGCAGCAAAAGAAAAATTATATATAAAAACCACGCTGAAGATCAGAGGAAAGCCCAAAACGGTTTTTGGACATCTCAAAATAATAAAGGGCAGCGTTTATCTCATTGATAAAGAAAATAAGCTGTGCTATGGACCGGGAACAAAAGTTCTTTCCATTAACTAAAGGATTCTTGATTGAATCTCTTTTTTTTGCTATTGTTGCTTTATTGCTTTTAGAATGCCCTCAAAATCTTAACCTATGAATTTGTCATTCCCATCCCGTATCGAGGTACGGGATAAGCTTCAGCAGGAATCTAGAATAGAAACGGCATTTTATGCTAACTGGATTCCCGATCAAGTCGGGAATGACAGTTTCTACAACGGACTTTTAGCAAAGATTATTACCGATACACATGAAATACTACATAAAAACCTATGGCTGCCAGATGAACAAGTCGGATTCCGAAAGGATTTCGGCGCTTCTGGAATCAGCGCACATGGAAAAAGCATCCGAAGAATCCGAAGCTGATCTTGTCGTGCTCAACATCTGCTCCGTAAGGCAAACTGCCATTGACCGCATATTCGGAAATATGAAAAAATATAACAAGATCAAAAAGCATAAACCGGATTTCAAAACCGTCATAACCGGCTGTGTCCTGGAAAAAGACAAGAATAAGTTCAAGGGCATGTTCGATCTTGTGATAGATATAAAAGAAATCGACAGAATATTTGAGCGGCTTGGCATAGCGATCGACAAAGACAGATTGTCCGGCATGGAAAGCTATTTCAATATAGATTCAAAACACCAGAGCAAGATCACGGCCTATGTTCCGATCATGACAGGATGCAACAATTTCTGCTCATATTGCGTCGTTCCATACACCAGAGGCCGCGAATATTCAAGACCGGTCGAGGAAATAATCAGTGAAATATCCGCACTGGTTGAAAAGGGATTCAAAGAGATAATCCTTCTGGGACAGAATGTGAACAGCTACTGCGGCAAAGTCGAAAGTCCCCTGCCTGCCGGCAGGCAGGGAAAGTCGAAAGTCGAAAGTGGGAATTTCATAATCGAAGAAATAGAACAATGTGACGACGAAACAATTGATTTTCCCGCCTTACTGCGAATGATCAACAACATCCCGGGTGACTTCTGGATCAGATTCCTGACCAGCCACCCAAAAGATATAACGGAAGAACTTATAAGGACCGTTTCGAAATGCGATAAGTGCACGGAATATATGCACCTTGCGCTCCAGTCCGGAGACGATGATATCCTTTCAAAAATGAACAGGAAATATACCGCAAAACATTTCCTCGCACTCACCGATCTCATCAGGATATATATGCCGGGCGCCGCCATTACAACAGACGTGATCATCGGCTTTCCCGGTGAAACAAAGAAACAATTCATGCGAACGGCTGATGTTATGAAAAAGGCCAGATTTGACATGGTCTATATCAACAAATACTCCCCCCGCGAAGGCACCGCTAGCGCGAAACTGCCAAATGATGTTCCCCTGGAAGAGAAAAAACGCAGGGAAAAAGTACTGACAAAAATACTGGAAAAGACTGCGCTCGCGAACAATAAAAGATATATAGGCAAAACCATCGATGTTTTGGTTGAAAAAGTCGATGACAAATATATCTATGGCAGATCGCGCACTTTCAAAAACGTGAGGATCTCTTTGGCTTGCCCTCCCGAGATGGAGCAAAGCGCCGAAGAATATCACAACAGTTTCAAAATGCTATGCGGCAATTTCATCTCCATCAAGATCGCCATCGCCGACTCATGGGGATTAGAAGGAAAACTGACATCGTAAAAAAGTATAAATCCCCTCTTGAGAGGGGTGGGGGTGTGTGAATTTAGAATGTGCAATCAATTTTAAATGTCTAAATTTTTAATTTTTGCATACATCCCGAAATGTCATCCCAAACCATGTCATCCTGAGCTTACTCGCCTCGCTGTCAGCCTATGGCGAAGCGGGCCGGTAGGCAGGGGCCAGCGGTGTGTGAATTTAGAATGTGTAATCAATTTTCAATGACCAATTTTCAATTTTTATATATAAAAAATAATCTGAAGCTTGCGAGAATCCGCCAGCCGGCGGAGACGAAGCAATCCCAAGACTATGCCGAATAAATCTGTATAATAACGCATAATTTGCATAGTATCGGGATTGCCGCGGTTCTGCTGAACCTCGCAATGACATGCGATATTGGGACTTTTTCAACAAGAACTAAATATACAAACAATAGTTCTTGCGGGAAGATCCTGAAATAAATTCTGAGCCTGCCCTGAACTTGTTTCAGGGATGACAACGTCACATTTAATCGATATCATATAAATCTAAACTTTATTGCATTTTTGTAAGGACGGGTCGCAACCATTTTTTTAGTATTTACTACTATAAAAAAACAAGCTTATGCTTGTATGTATTCTTTCCAGTAAACCGAATACACTGCTTATTCTCGGGGATATTTCTTAAAATATCAAGATTTTCTTCCTTCATCCTCTTTGGGAGATATGATGGATCTCTTGCCATCTTTATTCTGCAATATAATTCCGACAAAGGCTAATTTTGCGTAATAAGTTGTATTTATTCTTTCGTCGGTTTTTAAGCAGTATGCAATAATCCTACCGTCTATTGATAACTCGTCTTCCAACTCTTGTTGACTATAAGCCACTCCCAAGTTGTTTCTCAAAAATTCGTAAACCCTTGGTTTATAGAATTCGATATCTTTTCGTAATTTCTCTTGCTCTTTTTTTAGTTCTTGATCCTGTGTCATTATGTTTACCGGCATTTTTTGTATTCCTCCATGTATTTGTCTCTGATTAACATGTATCACCTCCCCCACGCCTTGTCAAGCGCCCGCAGGGGTTCAAAATCTTGAACCCCTATACTTATTGCTTTCATAAATGCAAATTTTCCAAATTACCTCTATCCAATTCCCATCTCATGGGATTATTTTGAATATATTCACGAATCTCATCTAATGACCTTTCATTACGTATAATATGGTCATAAAACGAACGTTGCCATGCAAAATCTAATGATCCATTTCTATGGATCATTTTTGACGATACGGTTTTAAATGCTCCGATCAATCCTGATAATGGCTTGGTTTTTCGCTTTGGCTGTAGTGACAGGTCGCGACCTGTCACTACCGATTCAAAACCCCCATCCTCAATTATTAAAATTCCATGAAAATGATTTGGCATAATAATGAATTCATCTAGTTTCACATATTCATATTGTTTCTCAAGCCATAACCATTGAACATGTACAATATTCCCATACTCATTCAAAAACACATTCCCATCCTCGATCTTTCCAAAATAATCAGTTTTATCCTTAGTACAAATGGTCACAAAATAATATCCGCCCTGCGAATAATCATATTCTTTCAGTCTGTTTGGCTTTCTATGTTTTTGATTCACATTTGTTATTTTATTTATTTGAACAGCGTTTACTCTCTTTATATTTAATATTTATATTATATCAAATCCGCAGAAAACAGGCATGCCTTTTATAAAAATTAAAAAAGCATCTTATTGATGCTTATTGTTTTTGACCTATCGACACTTCGGTAACTTTGCCAAGTATTGAAAGGTCCTTGGCGATCGTACCGTTCATTATCAATTTTTTGATCTCTTCCTCGGTTAGCACATCTATTCCGGGCTGAAGAGCGACTTTTATTACAGCTTCTTTCATTATTCATGCCTCCTTTGGCTTTTCCGTAAAATCCGGCAGCAATTCGAATATTTCCAATCCCTCCAATGCAACAAGTCCTGATAAAATAAGGCTCATTACGGCAAAGTTTGTGAAATTGCCTTTCTCAAGGACCTGTTCTTTATAAAGAGGGATCATCATCAATATCACGAATGCCATGCCAGATGCAACATACAAAACCTTTATGTGATTGTTTCTATTGGTTTTTGAAATATAAACAACGATCAAAAACAGACTGATGACAAATATTGTCAATAAATTCATATCCATTTTGCTTCCTCCGTACTCATGTATAGTTCATTTCCCTGTTTCTGTCAATCTGGAAGAAATAAGCTGAGTTTCGAAAGTAGGATAATAAAAAAACTGCTTTATTTTAAGCAGTGTCGCCTCCATTGTTGATTATTACTTCCGCTTCCGGCTCGTTCATCTTTCTATTGAACATGAACATTACGGCTATTAAGGCTACGATCCACGTAAGCGCCCATGATCCCGCCAGCATTGATTTCAAATATATTCCCGCTATAAGCATCACAAGTGCCGCAAGTTCTACGTTCACAAAAATAGATTTTGCCTTTTTCTCCTCCTCTTTCGATCTCTCGTCGTTCTTCATATTTATCCGGATCATTGCGCTCATCAAGGCAAAGACAACCGGCATCATAAGCAGAACCAGGATCGCAACTACCATGATTATTGTCGAAAAATACATATCCGATCACCTTTTACGAGACTACCATATAATCGCTTTTAAGTCAATCCGTCCGTCCATCTTAGCCATGCATCGATAATTATTTGCATATTGTCCGATATACCATTAGTATATTAATATCCGGCGGCACAAAAAAAACGCTTCCTGCAAAGCGTAATAATTTATTATTTATCGGTAATCTTCACCTCAGCGTCGCTTGTAACTCTCATTTGTATTTTCATATAATCCTTTACAAACTCCTCCAGTTTCCTGTTCGCCTCCTCCTTGTTCCAGAGATCAATCTTGAATTTTATTGCTATTATCTCCAATAATGTTTCGTCTATGACGAATTTTATTTCACATTGCTTCATGATTTTGAAAGCCTCCTTTTTATAAAGTTATCACAACTACGATCCATGTCAACACTGAAACCGCTCATCGTCATTCTCGGCCCCACCGCCTCCGGAAAATCGGAGATGGCATTGAAATTGGCAAAGAAGTATGATGGCGAGATAATTAATGCTGATTCAAGGCAAGTATATAAGGAAATGGTGATCGGAACGGGATCGCCAGCACAAATTGAAAATGAAAATATCAAAAATAAAAGTGACAATGCAAAAGTCAAAAATAGATCATTCCAACCAATTACCCTTAATAATATACCTCATCACCTCTTTCACTTTGTCAGTCCAAAGAAAAGCTTTAGCGTTGCGGAATATAAGCGATCTGCCATAAAAATGATCCGCAACATCCACAAAAAAAACAAATTGCCCATTCTCGTCGGAGGAACAGGACTCTATATCAGGGCTATCGTCGATAATCTCAATATTCCAAAAGCTCCGCCAAATGATAAGATCAGGATCGCTCTCGAGAAGCGGTCAACTGAAAAGCTTTTCTCTATGCTGAACAAGATCGATCCAAGATCCGCATCGGTCATCGGTCGACACAACAAAAGAAAACTCATCCGTGCGCTTGAAGTCTATAAAATTACCGGAAAACCCTTTTCTTCACAACAAATCAAAGGCGATCAGCTTTTTAATGTCCTGGAGATCGGTGTCAGTATCAACCGTGATAAACTTTATAAAAAAATCGACCTCAGAGTCGATAATATGATCGAGAATGGGCTTATCGACGAGACAAAACATCTCATAAAAAAATACAGCGTGAAACTTCCCGCCATGACCGGAATCGGATATAAAGAGATCGGCCAATATCTTTCCGGAGAACTTGCACTCCCCGAAGCGTCCCAAAGGATAAAATTCCGCACGCATCAATACGCACGCCGGCAAATGACCTGGTTCAAACGCGATGATAGAATAAGATGGATAGGTAATTTCTCCGAGACAAAAAAGTATATTGATGAATTTCTATTGAACGCAAACTGCAAAATTAAAAAATCAAAATGACAATGTAAAATGCAAAATATGAGAGATATATTCATTTTAGATTTTTATCTGCCATTTTGATCTTTGATCTTTGCATTTTAAATTTTACCGGATATTACCCGGAACACTTCCTGCCTTTTATCCATCGAAATAAACTGCCAACTCATGTCTATTTAAGCTTCTTTCTCAATATCTCTTCCGCCATTTTCGGATTAGCCTTTCCCTTGCTTTCTTTCATAACCTGACCGATCAGGAACTTTATGGCATTCTCCTTTCCCTTCGCGTAATCCGCAACGGATTTCGGATTATTCTTTATGGCCAGATCGGCGATCTTCTCGATCTCGCCCTCATCACTGACCTGCCGAAGCCCCTTTTTCTCCAGAATATTTGACGGATCACCCCCCCCTTCAAACATTTCCGCCAGCATCGTCTGCGCTCCGCTTGAAGATATCTTCCCTTCATAGATCATCGTTATGAACTCCGCAAAGTTCTCGGCGGTTATCTTGCAGTCCGCCACCTGTTTTTTATTCAGGTATAAGAGCTTCTGAAGCTCCGTGAGAAGATAATTCGCCGCAAGCTTCGTCAGTTTGTTGGTCACCGTTCCGTCTATGTCCTTTGCCTGTATCCATGCCCTCAGTTCAGATGCGATCTCTTCAAAATAATTTGCAAGATCGGCATCTTCCGAGAATATTCTTGCGTTTTCATCCGACAAACTATATTGGTCCATGAACCTGTGCTTTTTATATATCGGAAGTTCGGGAATGCTTTCCTTTATCTTTTCAACATCAAATACGCCTCCCTCTTTCGAGAGGTCCAGCGGAGGAATATCCGGCTCCGGAAAATATCTGTAATCATGCGCTGATTCCTTTTTTCTCTGAGAATATGTCTCCTGCTTGTCCGCATCCCAGCCTCTCGTTTCCTGGACGACTTTCCCTCCGTCCGACAAAACTTCCGTCTGCCTCTTTATTTCATATTCAATAGACCTCTCCACCGCCTTGAATGAATTCAGGTTCTTGATCTCCGCCTTTGTTCCGAATTCTTTTTGGCCTTCCGGACGCAAGCTTATGTTCACTTCGCATCTCATGTGCCCTTTTTCCATATCAGCGTCCGATACGCCGAGATATTGAACAATGAGCTGCAATTGTTTGCAAAATTCTTTTGCTTCCTCGGATGAATATATGACCGGCTCCGTGACAAGTTCCATAAGCGGCGCTCCTGCCCTGTTGAGATCGACCAGCGAATAGTTCCCCTTCTCGGAATGCAGAAGTTTCCCCGTGTCTTCCTCAAGATGTATCCTGGTTATATCTATCCTTTTCCTGTCGAGCTCCAAATATCCGCCCTTGGCGATCGGCAGATCATACTGGCTGATCTGATACCCCTTCGGAAGATCCGGATAGAAATAATTCTTCCTGTCGAATTTGGAATGTTTTGCGATCGTAGAATTGAGCGCCAGCCCCGTTTTTATGACATCCTCGATCGCTTCTTTATTCGCGACCGGGAGCGTTCCCGGATGGCCCATGCACACGGGACAAATGTTCTTATTCGGCTTTATTTCATCAGGCTTATTCGCGCACGCACAAAACATCTTCGATTTGGTTTTCAGCTCTATATGGACCTCCATCCCGATCACTGGCTCGTATTGCATAAAAAAAGCTTATTATTTAGCGTTTTAAATCATCCTGAGCCAATTATATCATATTATATCAATAAAAAAAGAGCGCGCCATGATCGGCCTGCGCTTCTATTTTAATATCCGGAGTTTTCTGAAATATAACTCCTTGCACTTCTCGCACTCGAAATAATAAACAATAGTGTCATCGCTGTGCTGAGTTATGGCGAAATTCTTAATTTCAACGAATTCCGTCTTTTTTTTGACTATGATCTCCTTCTTGGCCGAGCTCCTGCATGCGTGCACCAGATTTCCGCCGCACTCGCATTTATCGGTCATGACCGGCACCATTTCTTCGCATAATACGCACGGTTGAAATACCATATTCTCGGCTTTCTGAATCCCGTCATTTCGCTTGATCTTCTGGACCACATATGCGGTTTTGTTGTTTTTTTCCTCCATATGATCACCTATCGGGATTATATAGACGGGCTTGCATATAGTCAAGAAAAAAAGCCCCATACGAGGCCTCTTTCTTCAACTTTCTATGTTTTTCTGAGCTTTATATGGAGTTCGCGAAGCTGCTGTTCCGTTGCATCATTCGGGCTTCCCATCATCAGGTCCTTGCCCCTTCCGTCTTTCGGGAATGCATAGATATCCCTGATCGAGTTCCAGTCATTAAGCACCATCAGTATTCTGTCGACTCCCGGAGCGCAGCCTCCATGCGGAGGCGTCCCGTATTGGAAAGCCTTTATCATCGCCCCGAATCTTTCATCCACGTCTTTTTTGGAATATCCCGCGATCTCGAACGCTTTATACATTATTTCCGGATCATGATTCCTGATAGCCCCGCTCGTCACTTCAAAACCATTCAGGATCGCATCATATTGATATGCGAATATTTCCAGAGGATCCTTTTCTTTCAGCGCCTTCAAGCCTCCCTGGGGCATGGAAAAAGGATTATGATCGAAATCTATTTTGCCTTCGACAATGTCCGAAAATGAATACATCGGAAAGTCAACAACCCAGCACCATGCGGCTTTCGACTTGTCTTTCAAGCCGAGTTTGGACGCACATTCATTCCTGACGATCCCCAGCGACGCGCAAACCGTCCTCCATTCGTCCGCGCCGAAAAATATGATGTCGCCGGTCTTGGCTCCGACCTTCTCAACAATTTTATTCGAAAGTTCCGGACCCAAGAACTTTACTATCGGAGACTGAAGTTCATAGGGTTTTGATTCTTGGTTTTTGGTATTTGGTTTTATTATTATGTATGCAAGGCCTTTTGCACCTTTTGTCTTTGCAAGCTCCGTAAGCTCATCTATCTCCGATCTTGAGAACTTCGCTCCTCCGTCGATCTTCAGCGCATGCACCACGCCCTTATTCTCGGCAACTTTCGAAAAAACGGAAAAACCACACCCCTTCACCATATCGGTGATCGGCATGATCTCAAGATCGAACCGAAGGTCCGGCTTATCCGTGCCGTATTTATCCATAGACTCTTTCCATGTTATCCTTCTGAACCGTCCGCTGGGGTCCAGGCCTGTCATTTTCTTGCCGCTGAAATTGTTCGTCATCTCAATGAATAACGGCTCCATCAGATCGAATACATCTTCCTGTTCGACAAAGCTCATTTCAAGATCGAGCTGATAGAATTCTCCGTATGCCCTGTCCATTCTCGGGTCTTCGTCCCGGAAGCACGGCGCGATCTGAAAATATTTATCCAGTCCCCCGACCATCAGAAGCTGTTTGAATTGCTGCGGCGCCTGAGGTAGCGCATAGAACTTTCCCGGATAAAGCCTTGAAGGGATCAGAAAATCCCTTGCGCCTTCCGGAGATGAATTTGCAAGTATCGGCGTCTGAACTTCCAAAAATCCTCTGTCATGAAGATATTTCCTGATATGAGTGAAAAATCTGTCCTTGGTCTCAAGCATTTTCTGCAGCGTAGGCCTTCGAAGGTCCAGAAATCTGTATTCAAGCCTCAGCAATTCATTCGCCTCATGGCCCTTCTCCTCGTTGATCTCGAAAGGAGGCGTCATTGATTCCGACAAAATTTCAAGCTTGAGCACTTCAATTTCTATCTCTCCGGTTTTCAGCTTTGTATTGATCATATCCGAAGGTCTCGCGATCACCTTTCCTTCAACGCGAAGAACAAATTCGTTTCTTATTTTTTCGGCAAGACCCCAGGAATCTTTTGAGATCTTAGGATCAAAAGTTATCTGCGTAAGGCCGTATCTGTCGCGAAGATCGACAAAGATGAGCCCGCCGTGGTCGCGCCTCGTGTTGACCCACCCGCACAAAGTTACCTGCTTCCCGACGCTTTCCTTTCCAAGCTCTCCGCATGTGTGCGTTCTGTAGATTGTCATAAAATTTATGGTTAATTTGGTTTAATATAACAAAAACTCCGTTCTCATTTAACAAGTCTAAACAACTCATTAAATAAGAGCGAAGTTTAATTATTATTGTTTGTTGTCATAATCATCGGATTCCTTCTTTATGTCCTTAACTGAAATAATTATAGCCCATGCCCGAAATAAGTCAATCCAAGAAAAAAGATGGCTGTTTGATCAGACCATCTGTCTTTTTCTCTCTCTTCATTTGAATCAGCTGAAAATATGCTGGCAGAGCACTTTGGGATTATGGTGGTTTCAAAAAGAAGATAGCGCCCTGCCCGCAAAAATATATTAGACCTACATAATGTCTATGTCAATAGCAATGAAAAAAGATGGCTTCTGGTTTTATGCCATCTTGCGATTGCTGTTGTTTGTTTGTTTGTTGTGATTAAAATTGGGTAGGGGGAGTGGGAGTGGTGGTATAAAAAAAGTTATATCCCTACCCTAGGAATATAATATCCAATATCAAAAACAATGTCAACACATGGCACCGAGGCTCAGATCCTTTCCAATACGTCAATTCCAAGAAGGCCCAATCCGCTCCTGATCACGATCGCAACTGACCTGGAAAGAGCTATTCTGGCCTTTGCAGCCTTCCTGTCGGCCTTAAGTATCGGCACAGAATTATAAAAATTATTGTAGAAAGAAACAAGTTCATAGAGATAAAGCGCGATAAGATGCGGCCCATATTCATTTGCGGCATCTTCAATGATCTCGGGATATTTCACGAGTTTTCGTATAAGATCTTTTTCCGAGATCTCCTTCAGCAAGCCGAAATCGGGTTTGTCAAACGGATTGAACCTGTCGATCTTGTAGATATTGTTGAATTTATCTTCCAGCGAACAGATCCTCGCATAGGCATATTGAAGATACGGCCCGCTGTTTCCCTCAAGCGACAGCATTTTCTCCCAGTTGAAAGTTATATCCGTAAGCCTGTTCTGCGACAGGTCATTATATTTCAATGCTCCGACCCCTACGACTCTTGCGATCTTTTTCTTCTGCTTCATGCTGAGCTTCGGATTCTTCTCTTCCACAGCCTTGCGTGCCGCATCAATGGCCTTCTTTATCAGGTCTTCAAGCCTCACAGTCTCCCCTTTCCTGGTTGAGAATTTCTTTCCGTTCTCGCCGAGCACCATCCCGAATTTCACATGCTCAGTCACGACATTCTTGTTCCATCCCAAAAGCTCGAGCGATGAGAACAGCTGCCTGAAATGCAAAGCCTGCTCATTTGCCACGACATAAACGACCTTCTCAGCTTTGAATTTTTCTTTTCTGTATTTCACGGTTGCAAGATCTGTCGTTGTATAAAGATATGCTCCATCGCTCTTTCTGATGATGAACGGCGGAAGCCCGAATTTTTCGAGATTTATGATGATAGCTCCCTGGCTTTCCACGGCTATTTTCTTTTCCCGGCACTCTTTGACGATCCCGGCAAGCATGTTGTTATAGAAACTCTCACCCAGGACATAATCGAATTTTACACCCAGGATCTTATAGATCTTATTGTAATCCTTCAGGCTTTCCCTCGTCAGAAAATTCCATATCTTGATGTTCTCGTGGTCCAGATTCTGAAGTTTTTTTGTCTCCTTCCGCGCAAACTCTTCAAGGTCCTTGTTAATTTCCGTTTCCTTATGAAACCTCACATAAAGCCTGGTCATTTCCTCGACCGGCTCTTCCTTTATCTTCTTTTTATCGCCCCAATATTTATAGGCATAGATGAGCTTGCCGAATTGAGTCCCCCAGTCCCCCGTATGATTGTCTCCCACGACGCTATATCCGAGATTCTTATATATATTATATATGGCCTGGCCGATTATAGTTGACCTGAGATGTCCCACATGCATCGGCTTGGCGATATTCACCGCAGAATAATCTATGACAACGACTTTATTCTTCCCGATATTCGAAGACCCATATCGTTCTTTTTCTTTCAGGATTCTTTCAAGATTATCGATCAGGTATTTTTCCGATACATGGAAATTCACGAAACCCGGAGCAGCGACTTCGGTTCTTTCGATAACCTTCTTCTCCTTGTCGATCTCGCTTATCTTCAGCGCCAATTCGTTTGCGATCTCCATGGGATTTTTCCCCATGCGCTTTGAAACAACAATTGCCGCATTCGTCGCATAATCGCCGAATTCTTTTTTCTTCGGATATTCCACGACAAAAACAAGGCCGTCCAAGCCTGTATATACACTTGATATAGCTTCATTTACTATCTTCTTAATGTCGTTCTTTAGCATATATACACAATAGCATAATATCCGGGGATTTTCAATGTTGCTTTTTTTGCCGATAAACTCTGTAGTTTTCGCGCATGACTTTTAAGTGTATGATTTGAAAAAAGAACCGATTTTATCGATTCTTGGTCATTTTCTCTGCAGTATGATAGCCAATGATACTTAACACGAATCCAACCAAAAGAAAAGTCAGGGAATACATCATCATGGACAGAAGCTTAAGGCTGTGCTCGACTATGGTTTTTCCCGAATTATCGGGTTTAAGAGACAGTTCATAAGCCCATCCCGGATCATAGACCTCTTCAATAAAATAATACACGTTCTTTCCATCCACCATCACGTATATCGCTGCAATAACGCTATTGGGATACATGTCCATGGGCCTTGCCGCAACGAATAAGCCCTGATATAGCTGCGAACTGTTCTTTATATTTGCATACAATGCATCCTTCGGCACCTGTTCCGGCTTTACGAATATCCTGCTCGTTTCTTTGCGCGAAGTCGAATAGTTTACGCCATCGTATATAAAATTAATTGAGGGCGCAGCGCCATCTCTCGGAGCGCAAAACAAACATGGATCATGATATGCCCTGATCACTTCCATTTCAGATGATCCCATCTTCCAGTTCTCGTCAAAACTCACTTCTACAGAACCCTTATCTTCGGGCCAATACATCCATGCCGCAACCGCAAGAGCGGCTAAAAGCATGATTACAACCAATTCAGGCAATTTTTGCTTGTTCAAGTTTCGTTCCTCCTTTTAAATATACATTCCAATACTGTCATATTAGTATCACAATATGCGCTTTGTGTCAAGTACATATTTCTTCATAAAAAAAGAACCTTTTATACAGGTTCATTCTTCGAATCGGAAAATAAGGAGATTATAACTATTACTATAGCAATAAGTAATACCGCGCGACTCGCGACATAGACCGATATTGCATCATGCGAGAACAACGTCAATATTCCAAACAAGATCAATATCACAATCGCACTTATCCTCATTTGCACTAAGTATTTTATAAAACCCATTCTCTCACCTCCATGTTTGTATTTGAAACTTCAAGATCCGGTTTCAAATCAGTGGGTCGGGTGGGACTCGAACCCACGACCATCAGCTTAAAAGGCTGTTGCTCTACCACCTGAGCTACCGACCCATAAAAACTTCTAACCATTAACCATGTAACTTATGACTGTCAGCAAAAATACGTAAACAAGGTCATCTGTTTTGTTATAAGTTTTGGGTTATAAGTTTTAAGTTAATTACACCTATCCTTTATATCACAATATCACAAACAATGCAAGACTAGGGCTACCCTTAGCCTTGCATTACAAATGTGCCATATGTTTCTACTTCTTATTGTCCAAATACTTGCCTGCGCTTTCAAAAGCTCTCAATACTTCAAGAGGTATCGCAAATATAATAGTATTCGACTGGTCCGAACTTACATCGTTGATCGATTGCAAAGTCCTGAGATGCAATGCTCCGGGTGAACTGGCAAGAATGCTTGCTGCTTTGGCCATATTGTCTGCAGCCACAACCTCTCCTTCAGCCTTGATGATAACCGCCCTCTTTTCCCTTTCAGCCTCCGCCTGTTTTGCAATGACCCTTTTCATGTCTTCCGGAAGTTCAATATGTTTCAGGTCGACCGAAACGATCTTAATCCCCCAAATATCCGTCGCCTTATCCACCATTTCCTGGATCCTGTGCGAAATGGCGTCTCTGTTGGACAGAAGCTCATCAAGAGACACCTCGCCGACGATATCCCTCATGGTCGTTTGAGCGAGCTGAGAGACCGCATATTCGAAATACTCAACCTTGATGACAGCCGATGTCGCATCCGTAACCTGATAATATAGAACGGCATTGACATTCACTGAAACGTTGTCTTTTGTGATCGCATCCTGATCCGGCACATCAACGACCTTAACCCTGATATCGACCTTCTGATATGAATCAATGATCGGCCACACGATCCTCCAGCCCGGCGCCATCGTATCCATGAATTTCCCGAATCTGAATCTTATTCCACGCTCATATTCATTGATCTGTCTTATGCTTATTACAACGATCATAATAAGGCCGATCGCGAGCCAGAAAAACAGCACTCCCAATAATTCCGCTATCATATTTTTATATTTAAGTATTAATTATTAAAAGACTTTCGCCGTGCATATTCCAAAGCCCCGGACTAAAGTTTTGCGCTTCCCGGTTTTGCCGGATCATATCCATTCTGAACCTCATCCCCATCGCTGTATCCATCCCTATCCGTATCCGGATCATTGGGATCTGTTTTATAGTAACTCTCCATATAGTTATCAAGGCCATCCTTGTCCGAATCGAGGCCTGCGCTGCCGCCCTCGCCGAAGAACGACCCGCCATTCAGTTCTTTGAAAAAATTAGCCGCTCCTTCCGGTTTTTCAATATTGACCGGCTGATTGAATTCGCTATACGAGATATCGGCATTGAAGCCTACATTCATTTTGACATCCGAATCACCCGGTTCTTCAGTGCCCGGTTCAGGCTTCTTGTCTGCGCCAATAGGAGAATTGGTCAAGAATTCAGGACACTCATATCCGGCAATTTCTTCCAGGGAATATCCGGATCTCCCGGTTGAGTCAGAACACCATTTATCTTCCACGCCGGAAAGATCCGACCATATCACATAAGCATCCTGGCTTGACCTCACATTCTCCGGTTTGAGATCTGAATATACGGGAAGCTTATAATTCTCATAACTGCTATTGTTATCGTCGAAATATATTTCAAGACCAGTTCTCACTTGTGCAACTTCCGATTTCGTTTTCGCATCCTCGGCCTTAGCTCTTGCGGAACCGAACGTAGCATCCGTGAATTTTTTGATATATTGTTCATTGAAATTGCCTTTCATGGTTATCCTATAGATCAGCCTGTCTGTTTTGCCGATCCAGATCTCGGATTCGATATTCTGGAATCCTTCATTTATCAGGTCTTTATAATTTCCTTCGACATCTTTTTTCATTTTTTCCAGGCTTGATTGCATCTCTTCCAAGTTCGCACCTTTATAGTTCGACGCCATTTCTTTCAGCATATCCATATACATATACATTACAGCCATTCCATCCAAACCTGTCTTGTAATGATATACATCGGCATCATTGATCTTCTGATCGCCCAGATCCTCTTTGAATTTGAAAATTTCGTACTTATTCACTATATCCATCAGCTTGCCTATATTGTAGTTTTCATATGCCAAACCCTCCTCTTCGTTATATCCGGGCATCTTTTTCAGCTCCTCCATATCCAAAAGATACCACTTCCCTTTATATGTATTGACTTGCGGTCCAAGGATCATTCCCATTATTCCGAGATCCAGAGCATTGATCCTGTAGTATGCTTCTTTCGCTCCAAAAGATCTGCCTTCTAGCTCCAATGAATAATCCTCACCACCGGCCTCTCCCGTCATTTCCAATTTGATCTTCATGTTCGCCTCGCTCTTGGCATTTTCAATATCACTTGCATCGGTTTTGCCGCTTAGACCGACATTCAGATCGTATTTATAGCTTCCTGTCTGTTCCGTGACCGTGTCATATACAAGATTAACATTTCCGTTTGAAGTATATGTCTTCAGCCCTCTCATTGCATTTATGGAAGATTGGATTATATCCTGAGGACCCTCCCTTTTGACCAGGACATTTTCCGGTTTGAAAAAGAATACAGCCGCAGCGATCGCAGAAACCATAAACAAAACCGCAATGATCAATATTATCGGCAATTTATTCTTCTTTTTCAGATCACTTTTGCCATATGCGGCAGTCCGGTCAAAAGAACCATAGGGTGTTTCATTTTCTTTGAATTCGGTTTTGGACTTTTCCGTAACGGGTATCGCCTTGCCCGAAACTCCTTCTTGCCTTGGAACGTTATTTCTTTGATTTATTCTCGATCCGATGCTTCCGCCGGCAACCGCGTTCATGCTTATTCCATCTTTATTCGATTCTGATATCAGTTTCTCCTCGGGACCGCTCACGATCTCGTTCTTTGGATCAAGTTTCGGGACAACAAACGCGCCCGGAACCGGATTTGCATTTGCACTGTTCTTATTTTTGTTTTCCATGTTAATTTGTTATAAATTATATATTTGTATTACTGAACAGTTATACACATGCGCGGCCGGCATAAACCTACGCCCCAAGAATCTCGCATATTTCCGCTGGCCGCAACTATCAAAACACGTCATTTCACAAAAAACACACGGACCATTTTTTTCTTATCGATCTCTGTATTCACATATACACCCCATCCAAACGGAAGCATATTTCATTTTTTATATTATAACAAAAATTGCCGCAAATCACAAACCCTCTCTTCCAAGTTCTTCAATAAGCTGCTTTTGTTTCTTTGAAAGCCGATCCGGCGTATTGACCTGCACCGTAACGAACATGTCGCCCTTTCCCCTGCCCTCAAGATGGACTATTCCCTTCTCGGAGAGCTTGACTATCTTTCCGGACTGGATGCCCGCCGGAATCTTCAGCTTCAGTTTCCCGTATAAAGTCGGTATTTCCACCTGAGATCCCAGAACTGCCTGTGAATAATTGATGACCAGCCTATAAAAAATATTATCTCCTTTTCTTTCAAATTTTTCACTGGGCTTCACATGGACCGTTATATAAAGATCTCCATAAATTGACTTTCCGTTTCCCGGCCGCGGACCCGCCTCCCCCTGTCCCGAAAGCCTGATCGTCTGGCCGCTTGCGATCCCTGCCGGTATCTTCACCTTGATCGTTTTGGTGTCTTTCACTCTTCCGTCTCCGCCGCATTTTTTGCATGGCTTTTCCGTCCTGGTCCCCTCTCCGCCGCAGTCCTCGCATGCCTCCATCTGCGAAAAATATCCGAACACTGTCCGTTTTTCTTTTTTCACATATCCCTGGCCGGAACACCTCTTGCATGTCTTGACCTCGCTTCCTTCTTCAGCGCCCGTTCCTTTGCATTTTTTGCATAGTGAAGATATGAATATACTGATCTCCCTCTCGATTCCGGTGGCCGCATCTTCAAGGTCGATATCCAGATCCACAGAAACATCATTTCCTCTCTTCTGTTCTCTCGTTCCCTGACCTTTCTGCCCGAACAGGTCGCCAAAAATATCGCCGAAACCCCCTCCCTCATCGCCGAATTCGAATTTGATCCCGCCCTGGCCGCCGCGAAACGCATTCGAAAAACCCGAAAAATCAAACCCTCCAAAGCCTGCGCCCTGGCCCGCTCCGGCCTGATCGAATGTCGAACCGAACTGATCATATTGAGATCTTTTTTGCTTATCCGAAAGCACCTGATATGCTTCATTTATCTCTTTGAATTTCGCCTCATTTCCACCTTCTTTGTCGGGATGATGCTTCAGCGCGAGCCTTCTATATGCCTTTTTTATCTCATCGTCCGTCGCGTTCTTTGAAACGCCGAGAGCATCATAATAATCCTTATTTGCCATATGTGAATGAATTTTATATTAATGTTAACTGATCGTAAGTTTACCACAATCTGAGCGAAAAAACAAGATTTTTTTGTAATTTCCGTTATTTGGAACGCATCAATTTTTTCAATTGGATCATTTCATCCCTTGCGATCGCCGCTTCTTCAAATTTCAGGTTCTTCGCAAACTCCCTCATCTCCGCCTCCTTGATCCTGATCAGCTCGGGAATGTCTTCAAAACTCTCGATCTTCAGATACTCCGCCGGAACTTCGGGCTTGATCTCATGGTCCACTATGCTTTTTATTTTTTTCTTGATCGTTGCAGGAGTGATGCCATGCTTTTTGTTATAGGCCACCTGTGCCGTTCTTCTCCTGTCAGTTTCACTGATGGCTTTTTTCATCGATCCTGTCACGACATCCGCATACATGATAACTTTTCCCGAAACATTCCTTGCAGCTCTTCCGATAGTCTGAATAAGCGATGTCTCGCTTCGAAGGAACCCCTCTTTGTCGGCATCAAGGATCCCGACCAGGGTAACTTCGGGAAGATCAAGTCCTTCGCGAAGAAGATTGACTCCGACCAGACAATCGAATTTTCCGCGCCTGAGCTCTTCCAGGATCCTGATCCTGTCCAGTGTTTCCACCTCGCTATGGAGATATTTGGAATTGATCCCAAGCTCTTGCAAATATTGATCCAGGTCTTCCGCCATTCTTTTTGTGAGAGTCGTAACAAGAATACGCTCCTTCTTCTCGGCCCTTATTTTTATTTCCCGCGCAAGATCGTCCACCTGATCCTCCAGCGGCCGCACCTCGATCGCCGGATCGACAAGCCCCGTCGGCCTGACGATCTGCTCAACGATCTCGTCTGACATCCTTTTTTCATATTGCGCCGGAGTGGCCGAAACAAATACAGCCTGACTGACCTTTTCGCGGAACTCTTCAAACTTCAAAGGCCTGTTATCATATGCTGAAGGAAGCCGGAAACCGTTTTCTATGAGCGATGTTTTTCTCGCCTTGTCCCCTTCATACATCGCTCCGATCTGCGGAACGGTCACGTGCGACTCATCGATCACGACAAGATAGTCCTTTGGGAAATAGTCCATCAAGGTATATGGGGCCTCGCCTCTTTTCCTTCCCGTGAGATATCTCGAATAGTTCTCGATCCCGCTGCAATATCCGATCTCGCGTATCATTTCAAGGTCATATTTCGTCCTGCGCTCCAGCCTTTCCGCCTCAAGAAGCTTTCCTTCTTTTTCAAAAACAGACAGCCTTTCGCGCAATTCTTCTTCGATCTCCCCCAGAGCCGACTTGAGAAGTCCGCCTTCCACGACAAAATGCTTTGCGGGATACACGAGAATGTCGCGATGATCCGCAACTTTCTTTCTTGTAAGGAGCTCATATTCAATGATCTTCTTTATGACACCCGATTCCATTTCGATCCTGAACGCAACTTCATCTCCGGGCGGAACGATCTCAAGAACTTCCCCGTGAATCCTGAATTTTCCGCGCGAAAGAACCTCACTTCTGGAGTAGTACATCCCGACAAGATTCGCGATCAGCTTTTCCCTGTCAAAATGCCCGCCGGCATTCAGGAACATCACCTCGTTTTTATATGCCTCAGGAGATCCCAATCCGTATATACAGGAAACCGAAGCGACGACAATGACATCCCTACGAGACATAAGCTCGCTCGTCGCCTTATGCCTCAATTTGTCGATCTCTTCATTGATCTGGGCTTCCTTTTCTATATATGTATCCGTTGTGGCAAGATAGGCCTCGGGCTGATAGTAATCGTAATATGAAACGAAATATTCCACGGCGTTGTGCGGAAAAAATTCCCTAAACTCGCTTACAAGCTGTGCCGCCAAAGTTTTATTGTGCGCGATAACCAGCGTAGGCTTCTGGACGTTTTCAATCACATTCGCGACCGTGAAGGTTTTTCCGGATCCGGTCACGCCCAAAAGCGTCTGGTTTTTGAACCCCTTCCTGACGCCGGCCGTCAATTTTTCAATGGCCTGAGGCTGGTCTCCTGCAGGCCTGAATTTCGATCTTAATTTGAATTTATCCATATTTAAATCATATCACATACTATTCCAAGCCTCAATGCCGATAATTAGTTCCTGATAGAATATTACCACTTCTGCCTGTCAATGACAGTTTATATAACTATTTCATCAGATACTAATTAACACGGAGACAAAAAAATGCAGCTTTTAAGCTACATATAAATTCATCTTTTCACTCTGACCTCATAAGACGCCGTCGGATTGGATCGCTGATCGCCATTTGCCGTACCGGCATTCGGCTTCCAGTCCACAATATCATAACCTCTCCGTTCAAGTTCCTGCAATCCCTGATGTAACGCCAGACTGTTATCCGGCCTCGAATCTGTGACCTGTATTAAAATGAAAGAACTGCCGCTATCCTCGATTATTCTATATGACGGTTCATCGCTTTTGCCGTCAGCCACATCATTAGTCCCATTTTGGACACATCCTGCCAATAGTGCTATGACCGCCAGCAGACATAAAATTATCAATATTCTTTTCTTTTCCATATATGCCTCCCGTGGATCTTTTCCACAGCTTTATATAATAATGCACAATTCCGAATCCGTCAATACGCAAACGCACTTAATGTTTCCACGGAACCTTGCGAATTAAAAGAAAAAGGACGGCTTGAGGCCCATCCGTTTATTCGATTCTCCAATCCCGGAATTTTTCAGGCAGTCTTTTTATGGACCGGAGGAAATCGATCGTAGTTTTTATTTCCTCCTTAAGCGTAGGCAGATAGCTTTGCGCAAACGTATTATCCAGATATTCTTTGGCCGAAAACTTTTTCAGTTCATCTTTCTTCTCTTTCAGCCACCGCTCGATATCTTCATCCGTCATCAGTTCCGATTCCGTTTTTCCCGGATTTTTCTCCAGTATTTCCGGAGGCGTGCTTCCGATGCCTTTATGATCTTCCGCAGTTACTCCCAAAGGTCCGAAAACCTCAAAGTTTTTTTTGGCCGCTCTAAATATTCCCATAAATTCATTTTCCATTTGAAATCACTGCTCCTTTTGTTCTACATGACAGCATAGCATGTATCCGAGTCGAGTCAATGTTCAATGCCTGCTTTCTGGCCGCAAAGAAGTCATACCCCGCATTTCATCGCTGCAAATTCGAACAACATAATAAAAAAGCATATATTTATTTAATATGCTTATGCAGATGCTCTGCGTTTTTCGTTATAATCTTTTATCTCATCTCTGCGCTTGATGATATCATCGATCTTTTTTTTCGCTATAAGGCAAGCGCCTTTCCAAATCTTCAGAAATTCTGTCGCCGTACACTCGCGTATGATCTCGATGCCGTTGTTTTTCAAGATCGAAACTCCTCCCAGTTCCCAGTCCATAAGCACACTGCAATGAGTCACGATCAGCCCATTCTTCCGGAGAGCTTTCGCCGCTTCGACCTTGGAATGCGCTAGCGATATAACATCGTCGATCATGAGAACGATGTCTCCCGCACTGAATTCTCCTTTTATCTTTTCCAGGATCCTTCTTTTTCCTGCTATTACGCCTTTTTCCAGATAAATGATCTTCTTCTTGTCCGAATATTCCTTGTTCCACACTTCTACGAACTTTTCAGCGAAAGGTTCTCCGGCACGCGGAAGTCCGACAACGAGATCGAATTTGATCTTCTTTCCCCTGATCGTTTTTACAAATTCTCGCGTAATTTCCTCGATAAGCTTATTGGTCAATTTCCCTTCGGGATAACGCCTTAAATTCAATTTCATCAGAGATCTAGGCGCCTCAGGATCCTCCTCGTTGAACTTGAATTTTGATTCCTCGAAAACGGGGATCTCTGCACGATAAATATCTATGGCCAGCTTTTTATTCATTTTATCCTCCTTTATAAGAGCAATCCATCTCCATTAAAGCTATCAAAATACGATTTCAATGTCAATTTAATTTATAGCACCATTCTTGCATCGACCGGGACTTTCTAATCCGAACCGCATGCCATGATGTGAATTATTAAAAAAAGCGCTTATATTATTGCGCCTGTATGAATCGCTTGAGAGTATCACTCTCTGCATCGTTTAACGTTTTTTCTCATGCTGTTTATTTTTTGTTCCGCGTTTCGGATCTCTTCTTGTATTTTCAAGGCTGCCCGGACTGAATCGCCGACATTTTCGGGCGGCTGTCGGATAGGACGGCCGATGACAAGCCCGGTTGCGCCGAACAGGATCGCATCGTATGGCGTCATAACGCGCTTCTGGTCTCCGCTGGCGGCCCACTCGGGACGCACTCCGGGAGTGATCTTCAGAAGATCATCGAATTCCTTGTGCTCCGCAAGATACTGCAGTTCCTGAGGCGAGCATATGATGCCGTCTGCGCCTGCCTCCTTCAGCATGCGGGCGAATATCACGACTTTCGATCCGGGCTTATCTCCGAATATCGATTCGCATTCTTTTTCGTCGATCGATGTCAGCACAGTCACGCCGAGGACCAATGCACTCCCCTTGTTCTGAACCGCCTTCTTCACCGATTCTTTCCCGGCCGATGCATGCACATTGAACATTTTGACTCCGATCTTCACGACCGATGCCGATGCTCCTGCAACCGTATTCGGAATGTCATCAAACTTCCCGTCCCAGAAGATCTTTCCGTCCAGCAAACGGAACAAGGTACGTATTTTCGCGAGATTTTCGGCTGCTTCCTTTTCGGACGATGCAATGACCGACGCAAGCATCGAATTGATGAATTCCAATCCGATCTTGAACGTTCCGACATACGGATTCAATTTCTTCACAAGTGCTATCGCTTCATCCGCATCGTTCACGTCAAGCGGAAATATTATTCTGTCTTTCGGTTCTATGTTCATTTGTCCACCTCTTTGTTTTGTTTTTTTTAAGATCAAATTTTTTCGCGAGCGTGCATTCCTTTTAAAAAAAGGAGGAGCGCTCTCCCGGTAATCCGATCCAAAATAAAAATAGCAGGATTAATTCCCGCTGTCAATTTTCTTCTTTCTTTTTGTTTGTTTTGTGCGCGGCTTATTGAGGGAAAGCTTTTTGACCTTTTTGATGATTATGGTCTTGATGTTTCCGTCTTCATCAATCAGCTTCACTTTGATGGGCCTATGGGTCAATGGGTGGATAATGAGATAAAAGAGCATAACTCTTTCCAATGACGGATATTTATTAAGAATTATTTCCCTTGAACTCATAAGACTGGCAATGTGTGCCCGATCTTCCTCTTCTTCGCTCGCGAACGCCGGCCACATACCACAGGCATTATGGTCCGCAAGAACGCATACTCTCGCATTATGCGTAAGATATGTCGTGAAGTCGATCCACAAAGCCTTCTCTTTGGTCTCCATCCGCTCATATAGCTCATCTGTTTTTTTTATATCGTAAAACGATATGACCCTTGATCCTCCGGCTGTTGTCAAAATATCCATTTCCCAGCACTCGTACATTCTTTTGAGGTATTTCCTTATAAATGCCGCAACTCTGTAATCGCCGCAAGTTACAACCAGAACCTCGGAAAAATGACTTTGCGCTTTCCTCTTCTTTATTTTTGGTTTTTTTAAACTTTCACCTTTTGTCCGAATTTTAATCCTCTCCTTGATTCGATTCAGGCATTATACTCCTAGTTTTATCGGCGTCAAGGGCCGGTTTTTTCGGATATCTTATGCTTTTTCGCTTAAATAAGGCCGATTCCGTCTTTATTTCTCTTTTTTATCACTATCTTCGCTTTTCTTTACCATGGGGAGGACCAGCAGGTAAACCTCATACATGGAAATAATGAAAGCCAAAACACCTCCGAGCAAAATAAACAAAGGCGATGTTTTCAGCGAATCATCGAGATACTTTCCTCCGAGGATCAGCGCTCCGACGGTGATAGACACAACCAAACCTATCTGCGTTACAAGGCTGAGCGGATAGACCAGACTCACAAAACTGTTCTCTTTTTTTTCTTTGGACATATATTTATATTATTAATATCATTTTATCATACGACACGGTAAATTCAAACAAAAATACCCGCAAGACACGCGAGTATTTTTTATCTGAAATATGACTTTTGACTTTTATAGACTGCTGACTGTTGGCTTTGGACTATATAGACCTTGGACTTTAGACTTTATAGACCTTGAGACTTTTGACTTTAAGGACTTTTATCTTTATAGACTTTTGACTTTAAGGACTTTATGGACTTTATGGACCTTCCAATCACTTGCTTCTTTTCATCTTGACTCTTTCATTCATGTTTCGAAACTGCTTCCTGAGCCTGACAGTCTTCGGAGTCACCTCGAGATATTCATCCTCTTTCATGATCTCGAGTCCTCGCTCAATGGTCATCCGAAGCGGAGGAGTAAGCTTGATCGCTTCTTCCGACCCGGAATTTCTGACATTCGTAAGATGTTTTCCCTTGATCGGATTCACGTTCATATCGGTTCCTTTCGAGATATTTCCGATCACCATTCCTTCGTAAACATCGGCATTTGCGTCAACATAAAGCTCTCCCCTGTTCTGAAGATTGAAAAGTGAGAATGCGATCGCTTTTCCTGTCTCAAGCGAAACCATGGACCCGACGGAATGCTTTTCGATCTCTCCGACGCACTCCTTGAATCCTGTCACTCTGCTGTATATGATCCCTTCTCCGCACGTGTCGATCACGAATTCCCCACGATATCCCAAAAGCCCTCTCGTCGGTATCTCAAAGATTATGACCGTGTGTCCGCCCTCCTGTTTCATGTTCGTCATAAGCCCGCGCCTCTTCGCCATTTTCTCAATTACAACTCCGGAAGATTCATTCGGAACATTTATTATCACTTCTTCGAACGGCTCCAGTTTCTTGCCGTTCTCTTCCTTGATGATGACCTGAGGCTGCGAAACCTGAACTTCATATCCTGCACGCCTCATGTTCTCAAGAAGCACCGAAATGTGCAGCTCGCCTCTCCCATAGACCTTATAATGATCCGTAGAAGAAAAATCTATCTTAAGGCCTACATTTATTTCAAGTTCTTTTTCCAATCTTTCGCGAAGCTGCCTGTTTGTTACAAACTTCCCTTCCCTTCCCGCAAATGGCGAATCGTTCACGAAAAATTCCAGAGATATGGTCGGTTCGTCAACTTTTATGGCAGGCATTGCGATCTCATCCTCTTTCTCGCAAAGAGTTTCGCCGATATACACATCGGGAATCCCCGCGATCATGACAATATCCCCGGCGCCTGCTTCCTTCACTTCCTTTTTTGCGATCCCGTGAAATGTATAGAGCTTGGTTATCCTCTCCCTTTTCGTCTCGCCAGATATTTTTTTCGCAAAAATGCTTTGTCCGTCTTTGATCATGCCCTGATATATCCTGCATATGGCAAGACGTCCCAGAAAGTCATCATATCCGAGATTGAAAACCTGCATCTTCAGGGGCGCGTTCTGCGACTTATCCATTGAAGCGACCGGAACTTTCTCCAGGATCATATCCAGAAGCGGAGTCAGATCTTTCGAATCATCTTCAAGTTTCCTCTTTGCGATCCCGTCTCTTGAAATGGAATAGATCACCGGAAAATCAAGTTGTTCATCGTTCGCACCGAGATCCATGAATAATTCGAAGATCATCTCATGAACCTCTTCCGGTCTTGCAGCCGGCTTATCTATCTTGTTTATCACGACAATGGGCTTCAATCCAAGCTCGAGTGATTTTTTCAGTACGAATTTCGTCTGCGGCATGGGACCTTCCTGCGCATCCACAACCAAAAGAACCGAATCGATCGACCTCAAAACTCGCTCAACCTCAGAACCAAAGTCGGCATGCCCGGGAGTGTCAACGATATTGATCTTCGTATCCTTGTAGAAGATCGAAGTATTTTTCGAATAAATAGTGATCCCTCTTTCCTTTTCCAGATCGTTCACGTCCATCGTAACGCCTTCTTTTGACATCCCTGTCTGGCGCATTATAGAATCGGTCAAAGTTGTCTTGCCGTGATCAACGTGTGCAATTATTGCAATATTTCTTATTTCCATGTTTATATAAAATTATTCATCAAAAAATCTGCCTTTAAGAAAAGCAGAATAGCTTTCTAACGCTATTATTTATAACAAATTTAAATACTCTTGTCAAGTTCTTTGATGTATTTTCTCCGACGCGCATACATTTCGTGCTTTCTATATCATCCGATCTAATATTGTATAGGTCAAAGTTAAAGACGCCAAACGGCGCCTTTAACGGATATTCTTTTTCGAATTATAGATTATTTGCCTTCGCAACAGGTTCCGGATGATTGCCCGACGGATCGGTATGCCCGCTATTCTCCGGCTCTGCGTTCAAAATCAATGCATCCTTTATCTGCGTCCAGGTTGAATCGGGATTAGAGAAGATATACAGCGCTGCCGCTCCCGCCACATGAGGAGATGCCATGCTTGTTCCGCTGATCGTATTATATGCGCCGCCTTTCCACGTTGAACGGATATCGACACCCGGAGCGCCAAGATCGACAACTGTTCCGAAATTACTGAAAGTTGCAAAAGTATCGTCTATATAATCGCCATAATTAGTATTCGGTCCGCTCCCTCCGAACATGCCGTCAGAATCAGCTAAAGCCGAAACTGTGATCACCGCATCGTCATAGGCGGATGGAACGTGATTACTTGCATTATCCCCTTCGTTTCCGGCAGCAACAACATAAGTCACTCCGGCATCTCTTGATCTGCATATTGCTTGATGCAATGCATCATTATCGGTATTTCCACAACTATTATCGCTTGATCCCGGACCTCCCAGGCTCATATTTGCAACTTTTATATTCTTATCCAAAGCATTTGCAGTAACCCAGTCGATGCCGCAAATAACAGACGACCATGTGCCGCTTCCGGCATTATCAAGAACCCTGACTGCAAGAAGCTTTGCTTTCGGCGCAACACCGACGACTCCGATGCTATTGTTCAGCGCTGCGATCGTTCCTGCGACATGAGTTCCATGTCCATTCCCGTCTTTATAGTTGCCAGGTTTGCCCGTTGAACAATTTATCCCGCCGACAACTTGTCCCGCAAGGTCGGGATGGCCTGTATCGATCCCGGTATCAATGACAGCCACAACAATGCCGGCGCCCTGATTGCCCAAGTTTTCCACATTGATCCGGTTCACTCCGGTTGGAATAATTTGTGCGGGCTGTATAGATCCCGGCTTCCCCGAACCGCTTCCGCCATTCCTGGAATCTGAAACATCATATGCATGAACAACCCTGTCTTCGGTGACGAATTTCACCCGAGGATCATTCTTCACCTTGGCCAGCTCCGAATCGGAAATTGACGCTGCGAAACCCTTGATCGCATGCTTATACGTCACCAGATGTCCAAGGCCGTGCGCCTTTTCCATCCCATCAACAACCCCATCAACATCCTCCACGTCGTCATTCAGAACGATTATATACTGCCCCGGAACTTTATTATTTTCCAAGTTTTCCCGGTTAGCAACCGTAAAATTTATTCCAGATGCCCAGAACGCCAGAGCGACTGTCAGCACAAAACCTGCTTTCATATAGTTTTTCATGTTTTTGTATTAATCGAATAAAACATTGCGTTTCCCGCTGAATGTACCCTAATTATAAAACTATTTAAAATTATGTCCATACCGCGAATTGCATCACTTTTTGAAGTATTTTTTTACGTCGGCATAGACCGTTTTATCAAGCATGTCTTTGTGTTTTTCCAGATTTTCTCTCGTCAGGCTGCCCGATATCGGAAACATTTTCCTTTCGGGATCCACAAGGACATTTTGTGCATGCAAAGCTTCAGCGACAAATTTTCCATACCATTCACTCGAATAAAAATGAGTAATGTCCATACCCCTGACCTTTTCCAGAATATAATCCACCTGCGCCCTGATCGCCTCATCGTCTTTGCCGATCCTTTTGGGACTGTCATATGCCTCGATCACCTTCGCTTTCGGATAGAGCCGTTTTATCCACCCCGACCGAACGTGAAGCGGAACATCGGTCACATCCGGCTGATCATAAACCATCACCACGAGTTCATCCATATCCCTCAGCGCCGTCTCTATCAAAAACTGATGCCCCTTGTGAAGCGGTGCGAATTTGCCGATCGTCAGTCCGATCTTATATTGATTAGCCATATGTAATTATATCGAAATTAAAATATCCGCATTGCCATAGTTAAATTCTATGATCTTTCGCGCAAAGTCATCACACCGATAGCCGCATCGTAATGAAAAGCTATTCGGACTTTTCAATCTTATAGCCGATCTCAATGGCGGTAACATTATGATTTTCAAACGTAAAATCAACGTAATTGCTCTTTTCTATTTTTGAATTGTTAAATCCGGCCTCTATCTCATTAACCGTAACAGACACAGCCGACGCATTTTTCGGCAGAAGAATATGAGCTGTGACTTCGCTCAAAGCGCCCGACAATATAATATTTATTTTACCGTCAGCTTTGTTTATATTTTCTTCATAAGCAACATAACCATCGCTTGCTCCATATCTGATTGCAGCTTTTGCCGAGTTGATACCGGCAGCCGGCCATTTTGGAGAGAAATATAATTGATCGAATTTCCTATTAAGATCCTTGACGCCTATCAGTTCTTCGACGAATGCCGACAAGAAAGCGCTGCTGCCCCAGCCGTCAGTGGATAATGTCTGCGATCCTGCTCCCGGCTTGCCGTCCGGCCAATACCAAAGATATGTTTTATTGCCTGCATCTGCGGTCATTTTAATATAATCGCGTATATTTTTGATCCCATATTCTTCAAAGCCGTTTCTCAATGCTCCGGCAGAAAGCTCTCCGCCCACCAACGGCATAATGCTTCCATTGACATATCCCCCGCTCTTTTCCGCATCCGTATTGGTATTAAATCTATCTGCTCCATAATCAGGATTAATACTGAACCACTCCTCGAAAACTTGTTTTCCGTTCCAGGTCGCGCCGGCACGGCTTTGATATTCTTTGATTATGCTTTTGGCCTGTTCGCTCGATGAGAAATCATCACGATTTATATTATACACGTTTCCCAGGCTCAAGATCTCGCTTTCATCCATTTCGACGGGAGGAACCGGATCTTCAAGATGAAGAAAGCTTCTGTAATAGCCACGCTCGGGATCCCATAAATATTTGTCCGAATTTTCTTTTATGCCTTGAGCGGTTTTTTCCCAATAGGCCGCCTTCGTGTCATTTCCCTGCATTCTGAAAAGTTTGGATAATATTTTTGCAGCCTGATATACGCCTGAATTATCCGATGCAAGAATGCCGAATTTTGTATTATTGTTTATCTGATCAGAGCCGTCGCCCCATTGAAAATCCCAAAAATCGATGGTAAACGGACGCTTAACCAGCTTATGGCCATCATCCCACCGGTAAGGGTCGGTGGTGCTGTACAGCAGGGCTTTTTCCAGCTTCGGAAGAATTGAAAACATCCATTCGTCATCTCCGGTTGACTGCCATGCTCCATAGGCCGCAAGAACCGACAGATATTCCACATCCGCCTCCACGCCCATTCTGAAATTCGGACAGATAAAATCAGGCAAGGACCCGTTATCGCTTTGCTGATCGAGAAAATAATCCACCATATCGGTCACGTTTGACTCCCAATATTTAAAAGCTTTCATTTGATAGGTGTGGTCGCGGAGCCAAATCCGGTCCGTGTCGGGACTCCTGTATCCGCTGACGAAACCGCACGAAGAGATATCGCTGAGCATCCATTTCTTAACTTGCGGGAACAAACCGTCGAGTTGAGAATCTCCGGTGCTTATATAATTGCCTGTATTCAATTGGTAATGCAATTCGGAAGACACTGCTCTTCCGTTTTTTTCAAAGTAGACCTTATAATCTCCAAGCTCTCCGCCCACCGTGACCGGTATTTCTGAAATATCACTGTTAATTTGTCTTGACATAAAATTATCGTCCGGATCATCGCTTTTTGCTATCCTCAGGGTTATCGGAAGCATTTCTTTGTCCGGTTCAATTTTGACTATAGCCGTTTCCAGCGGATAATATTTAGTTTTATCGATTGAAAAGATGATCTCGCGATTGATCACATCAACCCGCCCTGTGTCATTTGTGACAGATGTTTGTTCTGTTTCTCCGATCCTGGCTACCGGATAAAATTTAAAAAAAACCAGGGCCGCAAACACAAACGCTGCCAAAATCAATATTATTTTTATTATTTTTGAATGTATCATAAATCCATTATATCAAAATAATCAGAAATACTCTAATAAACGTCAATAAATCACGATCTCCTTCGTCGGTAACAACGGCATAGGGTATTGACTAATTAAACATATATGTTATTCTTTTTTGTTCGCCATGAACCTATTTGGAGGAATTATGAAAGGTGAAGAACTGAAACAGCTTAGAAAAAACATACAGAAAACCGAAGAAGATCTGAAAAAGATGAATGCAATGCTCGACGAAGGAGAAAGAAATTGCCATCACGTCTGGGGCGAAACCATATATGCTCCGGAAACAATAAAAGGATATTTTTCTCCGGCGCGAGGACAAGGATCGCACTTTGAAAGCAGCCTCACCGTCCCCGATCAAACTATAAAAAAATGGAAACGTGACTGCAAATTATGCGGTAAATCCGAAACAACAACGAAAACAAAATTTGAAGGAAGAGAAATTCCCGTTTTCTGAACAACACCAAGCCGCACAGAGCTATTGATCCCAATATGCTCTTTTTTCATAAAAAAAGAAGCGTTTTCGCTTCTAATATCCTCTTTCCATTACTTCTTTATATTTCGCTTCATATATCAGGAGCGCCGCCGCATTGTTCGCAAAGTAAAATTGTTTCGCATCTCTATATGCATGTTTGGCTTTTCGTACGGCCAGCCTTTTAAGCTCCTTTTCGTTTATCGCGCGCATAACTTCCGCCACAACGATGTTTACATGCGATACCATGATCTCCGACGTTTTTGTCATCATGACAGGCTGCATTAACGCAACCTTCTGCCATACTTTGCTGGAATACAGTTCAATAAGCTCATCGATCTCGCTCTCGCAGAACAGTTCGTCATACACCAGAGCCAGCTCACTCATGATCTTTCCCTGTCTTTCTCCCATCCTTCTGATATAGAGCTCTTTGGCGTCATTGATCATGAAATCCATTACCAATTTCTCATCGGCATCGGTCTCGTCGTAATTAACGAGCTCCTTCAGCTGCTTGAGCTGAAGCTCGATCCCATGTTTTAATGTCTGCAAAAATCCCCCTTTAAACCCTGACACCTCGAGCATTGTTCTTATCTTGTCCATCTTTTCCGTATTTGTCATCTCTAATCACATCCTGTCTTTATTTTTTTGCGTCGTAAAGTCATCAAGCCAAATGAAGTATTATATGACTTAACCGGCCTGAGGTTTTTACAACAACGAAGTTTAAACGATATCCGGAAAAATGTCAATCTGCATCTTGTCTCGCATGGTTTCGCATCATATAGACATATTGCACTTTTGACAGACTGAAGACATGTATTTGCACGCTTTGTCCGCTACGATGCTATTGACTTTTTGCTATTAATCTGCTAAAATAGCGAGTTAGTTTAAAACTAACAACCATATGATTCAATTGCAATTTGAAAGAAAAGGAGGATCCAACATGGCAGATAAAAAGAAAAAACATGCAATGACGCTTGACCAAGAGACAAGACTTTATGGACTGTCGCTTTATATAAGAGAACTGGCCGACTTGAAAAAAGCGATAGAAAGAAAAAGACATGCAGAAGAAATGCTCGAAGTTCTTGGACTGTTAGCCGGGGAAAACATGCGCAGAGAAGCAATTCTTGAAGTTTTTGAGCTGTTTTTCGGTGAAAGAGCAGACAAAGAGGAAGCGCCGATTTCGGAATATATCAGGGACAGAAAAGCCTCCGTGCTTGAAAGAATCAAAAGAGCAGAGCGCGATATCGTGTCAGCACGAGACAACATCAGAAAAATCATTCCGATAATGAATGGCCAGATCGTAATCGGCTGGGGCGATCAAAATTTCAGAGGAATAACGCACACTTCAATGGAGTCTCTCATGAAGAAAATAGTCAACAAAGAATTGATCACTGAAAGTGATCTTGATCTAAATCCAGATTAGCTGTAAATCCAGCAAAATGCCTATTCGGTCTTCGGACTGAATAGGTCCTTTTTTTATTTGCAAAAGCCTGCCGATATTCAGACAGCCCCCTTTTAACCGACGATATTCGTTGATTTTTTGATCGTTTTGCTTTATTATAAAATCATAATGTAACAGAAATAATTCATAAATATGTTGAGCGAAAAGTTTATCATACATTCGACGATGAGCGAGGATGAGATAAAGAGAAAACTTGAAGAAAATGTCGAGATAACTTCTTCAGCATATCCCATAATATCCTTTTCAAAGATAAAGGATTACAACGGAAAAATTAACGGTTCTGCATTTGAAATAGTTGGAACTTACGGTTTTGGCAAGAAAACAATTTTATTGAATCCTATCATCAGAGGAAATATATCCGGCAATTATGTTTATATTGAACTGGAATTAAATAAATATCAGAAATTTGATTTTTTTGGAGCCTACTTCAAGATTGTTCTGATAGTTGTCGTTTCAGCGGCATATTTAGGCCATTCACAAAATAGCTCGCTAATGGATTATGTTTGGACGATCCTATTGATATTTGCCTTGTGCACTCTCCCTATTCTTGCAATCAAAATAGTATTTCGCAAAAGAAAAAAACAACTTGGAGATTTTTTCAAAGGTACTATTGAAGAAGGATGATTTTTTAGGCAATCGAATTCAATGTTCTTGCTATATCTTCAAAATTTTCATAACGAATAATTGCCGGAACATTTAAAATCTTATTCGCCGGATTTTCAGAAAACAATCCTTCTATGTAAGGATCGGAAATACTGTTGTGTATGGCCATAATTGTGGGCTTTCCCATTCCAGCAAAAAAACCGGCATCCCACCCGCGACCTTCGCTTGGGTCAAGCGAAGTGTAAATGCATAACGCAATATCGCAAGTTTTAGCTAATATATATTCCTGTCTTATTACTTCCGTTTTAGGTATGGCAGGATTATTCCAATCCCATTTTTGGATATCATCGATCATAGTCACAATCTCATACCCTAATTCTTGAAACGTCGTCCTAATCTCATCTAATTGCTTTTTTAGTTTTTCCAAATCCGAACCTCTAAATTTATATGCAAGCCATATTTTCATAATGTTCTCTTTAAAATCGTTAGATAATTGTATGTTGAATTATACCAAATTATAATACAAAAACAAAACCGATAATCAAGATGTCTTCATAAAAAAAGTTTGAGTACTGAGACTTAAACCGATGAAGAAAATCATTGTTAATAACTTTCGTGTATAAATATGCTTAAAGTTTCTATACTATCTCCGCTTACTTCGACTTCAGCACTGATATCTGAAAGAAAACCAATTTCGTTTGAACCTTTTATTATTAATTTCCCAGAACCTTTAGGGATAATATTGTCTATGATAAAGCTGACACATTCTCCCTCGCAGTAAAGTTCTAAAGGTTCTTTATTAATAAAGGCATCCATCAAAGCGGACTTTGTGCTTACATCAACTACCAATAATTAAAACTAAGGCATTAATGCCTTAGTTTTAATTATTGCAGGAGCTCGTGGACTGAGTAACAACCCTTTTTAAAAAGAAATGTGTTTATTGCGCTAAAACTCAGCCGATCTCTTTCTCCTTTTCTATATTGCTTCAAGCTCATTCTTCGTCAGTCTCACATGTACTGTCCTTAAAGCATCATAAAGACCTGCAATATTCTGCATCGTTTATCTGTTGACAAATTTATTTTAAAAACCTATGATATTTACAATTATGTGTGGCTTGTTCATTAAAAATGAAATGAAATAATGCCAAATCTTAGGAGGTTAAATATGAAAACAATGTTATTTAATGGTCTACCAGCAGTGTATGAAAATGGCAAATGGATAATTGTTTCAGCGTCATTTGGTGACATAGTAAGTCTATCAGATGAGGAAATTTACAGTTCAGAAGTTAGAGACATTTTGGCCAAAAGGGGTTTTTTTGAGATTCAAAAGGATCAAGATGCAAATAACTCTTCTCTTGTAACGCTAATCACTACAAGTGACTGTAATCTAAATTGTAGATATTGCTTTGCCAATTCAGGCGTATCAAGAAAAAACATGTCAAGCGAAATTGCGATTGCATCAATAGAAAGGGCAATCAAAAATGCTCAAGGAAAAAAATTAGCCGTGTCTTTCTTTGGAGGAGAACCAACTATAACAGAAGATCTGATAAAAGAAGTCGTTGTTCTGGTAAACGAAAAAACTCGAAATACAAAAATAACGGAAGTAGAATTTTGTATATCTACCAATGGGATGACTACGCCCTCTTTCCTGAATTTCTTAATAGAAAATAATTTTACTATTACACTTTCCATGGATGGGATACCTAAGATCCAAGACTATCAAAGGCCACTGAAAAATGGCGGCAAATCATCCGAAATAGTTGAGAAAACGATAAGACATCTAGTGAGTCGCAATAAAGAGTTTATGATAAGATCCACTATTACGGATTATTCTGTGGATTACATGGTTCAGATGATAGAATGGCTACACCGCATTGGTGCGAAAAAAGTTCATTTTGAACCAATAAGCATCGCTGGAAGAGCAGCGATGATAAAAGAAAGTGGCAAAACATTGAAAAAACCATCTGCTAAATCATTTATCGAAAACCTTAAGGAATCCATAATCAGAGGAAATGAGCTGGGTGTTTCTGTATTGAATTTTTCATACATGAATCTTGTGAATACGCCTCAAGAATTCTGTAATGGGATAATGAATAATCGTTTCGCAGTTTCTTATACAGGAGACATTACCACATGCGTAGAAGTCCAGGACAAATGTCATCCAGCAGCAGAAACTTTCATACTAGGCAAATATAGCCATAAGACGAAACAGATCATAACCCTTAAAGACATGAGAGGACATGCTTGCAAAACAATAGCTAATACTTTAAAGAATGAAGATTGTACGAATTGTTTTGCAAAAAATGTATGTGGCGGAGGATGTCCTGTAAGAAATTTTCATACAACAGGAGATTCAATTATTGTAGATCCATATTGGTGCGAATTGGTCAAGGAAATGCTGCCTTTTGTTTTAAGACTGCTCGCCGAAGAAACATTTGACAAATAAGGGCTCAGGAATTATCCTTATAAAGGAGGTACCATCATGAAAATCAAGAAAGTTAAAGTACCCAAAGGAATTTTGATAATAAGAAAACATGGCAGTTGCCCAGATTAAAAAGGCAGACAGGAATCAACGTATTTCTGTCTTTTTTTAAAGAATTAAATTATAATATATTAATTAAGTATAGTTTGTAATTATAATAAATATGAATGCAGCAGAAAACAAAATAACTGATAAAAATATAGTTCCGAAGGTATTATTTCATCTCGTACCGAAAAATCTGTTTTTGAAGTATTTGAGCCAAAACGGAGATTATGATTGTAGAAATAAGGAAGAATGGGGAATGAACTCAAAATTTATTCATACAACGACAAGACGAAAGGATTTGAAAGAACAAATTGCAGATGTAAAATGGAAAAACTATCCTCGAGAGAGAGAGTTTGTCATGCTAAAAATTTATTCAAATAGAATAAAATCAGATCTTACTTATGCCATATATGACAGTATTACTTATTATCATATATGGGAAGCACTGGCAAATAATTCATTTGAAGTGATTGATGTAAATAGAAATGATGATGGCTCATTTAATATATAAAGATTGACTTAATGTTACGTTATCATATAAGAACTAATAATCTAACTGGCAATAATCTCATTTATATAAGAACGGGCTATACAACCCGTACAGCCCCCAAGGCAAAGTCTCACTGCTCGTCCCGAGGACTCGGGGCCTGCGCTCCATAGGGCTTCCGCCCTCTGGTCCTCTCCGCCAGCTGGCGCATCGGTCACCCAGGCGGGGAACTACCGTTCCCCGACCCCCTCACGTTCTACGCCCAAGGCGCATCCGCCTCTGGCGGAGATTCCTTCGCTGGTTTATTCAATATAAAACTAAGGCATTAATGCCTTAGTTTTAATTATTGCAGACTTCTGTATCAAGAATTGGAACCCCTTGATCAGGGAACTACATCGATTATATGAAGGAATAGTTGAATTAAGAAAGGTTATGAACGCCTGATATTCTATTCTCTTGTTTTTTAGACATATATCCCTGTTTCCATTCTTCTGCCTCAAAGCCTCTCGAATCAGCTTCAGTTGTCAACTTATAAACAGCCTCTATAAGATTCATTCATCTAAGCCCAACTTTTACGCGCTTAAGCTTTATATCTCTCTGAAAAAAGGGTGACGAGAAAGGCGATTTGTGAATTTCCCTGTGGCAGAGACCACAGGGCGTCCAGTTAAATCTCGAACAATCTGAGCTGTTTAATATCTTCTTTCCTGCCCTGCTTGATTATGTATTTTTCAATGATAGCCTTATCTCCTTTCC
>JBAZUT010000011.1 GCA_041661265.1 Candidatus Paceibacterota bacterium
AAGTAATAGAGAGATATATAGAAAAGCAAGGAAGAAAAGATGACATAAAACAGTTAAGGCTCTTTGAGCTGTAAATTACCACCAGACGCCCTGTGATGTCCAGCAGGACTCACAGGGTGATTCACAATTATTTTTTTTTGATTTCTTCTTTCTTAATATATGATAAAACTTTACATTTTTTTACCAAATTAACCTATTAGTAACTCCGGCGCTTCGCCGCACCGGATACAGAGAGGCTCTCCGCGCCGCCATCCGATATCCAAAAAGCATATTTGCAAGGCACGTATATTTTTATCTCTAATGAACTCATTAGGGACTTTTCCAAACCTGCGCACACCATCGTCCATAAGCTTGGAAAAGAATGGATGTATTTTAGAAATACAGAGCCATGATTTTAGGTAAAAATATATTCCATCCAATGATAACGGCTCCGATCGCCGGCACGAGCACAGCTCCTGCGGCAAGATCCTTGGACAGTCCCGCATACTTGTTATGATCCGGACAGATCATGTCCACGATGGTCTCTATTGAAGTATTTACCATCTCATATGCGATCACTACAACAATTATCGTGACCAGATCATTCCATTCGCCCCGGGAGAGATCAAGGATAAATCCCATAATAATGGTACAAATTGCGGCAAAATAATGAATGCGGATATTCCGCTCTTTGAATGAATATATTATACCCTGAAACGCGAATCCTAAGTTCGCTATAAATGATGTTTTTGGTTTTATAAGAACTCCTCCTGCCTATAAATGATATCATTTATAGAACATGACATTGTAGCACAATACGCGCCAAGAGTCAACGCTAGATAAAAAAACTCTGCCTATCGTTTAAGGCAGCGTTATGCGGATTCGGCCGATATATTATCACCGAACCGTGAAACTTTTTATCTTTTGTCGATCACATGGAAGCTTTGGCCATTCACGGAAAATTCCGTCGGCAATTTGTGATGATCGGCGGGCGAAAGTATCGTCAATTTATCTCCCGACATAACATATATTCGGCCTTTTTCCTCATCGGTCACACTGACAAGGTCGTTCGAAGCGGGATTTGTAAAGCTTGCGGTCCTCATCGCCACTTCTTTCTCGGCGATCTCGACCGCCTGCTCCGGACTTTCGGCATTGACCTTTACGTCATAGACCTCGCACCACAGATTATCATCGTGTTCGTCATTGTGGCAAAAGACGATTCTCGCTGTATATTTCATGTTCTTTTCCTCCTTTTGTTAAATAGTCTTTCGACGAGCGATTTAACTGTTTTGTTGACATAAACGTATCAGATCCACGGATTTTGTCAAAATATTAAAGGCGGATAATTTCGTATAAATGAAAAAAAGGTATTTCTACCTTTATATATCAATGCCATATCGAACGAACGAGTATAATGAATCCCGCTTCATTCCGAGAAGGTCTTCGGCGATATTCATCTTTGCATACGCCAGGCCATCCCATTGTATATTTGCGCCCAACATACATTCTCTTATCTGATATTTCAGATTTCCGGGCTTAAGCCTGAAAGCGACATAGATCATGATAACCGCCTCACTGAGACATCCGCTCGGAGCAGCCGAAAGAGCGAGCAGCAAAACATCGGATTTCTTTCCAAGCTTCATCGCTTCGGACCTGAAAACATCAGTAAGCGCAAGCTTTTCATTGTTTACACGATCGCGGATCATCCTACCCAGTTTCTCGCAGTCAGCACCGGCATTTTCTCCTGTCAGCTTCAGATCTCTGCCCGCAGAAGTGTCAAGATCAGATCAAAAAGCTGTATTTTCAAATGAACATACCCCTGGCTTAACACCGGGGGTATCTGTTTGGCAGGCTATGCCTGCGACTTTAGTAAAGATAGCTGGTTGGAATTCGTCCTATGTGTGTCTTGGTTTTTTGATGTAATTTCTCATCTGTCTTAATTGATTATCTCTGCCTGTTTGTCATTCCGGACTTGCTTGCCTCGACGTAGCTTTAGCGAAGGACGGGCCTGCCTCGCCGTATCCGCCAGACGGCGGAGACGGATGGGCCTGCCCGCCTCTGGAGGGATCCGGAATCTTCGTTTTATTTCGTTATAGCCTTACTATATCGCTCTTACGAAATGTAACGAAGATCCTGAAGCAAGCTTGTAAATAAAATAGCCTGGCGTTCATTACGCAGGCTTCTTTGAATTTTCCTTTTTCCTTATAATCTCCCAGTCAACTTTCAGCATTCCGAAGTTTATCCTATCCCAGAATCTTCCGTTCTTGTATATTGCCTCCCGGCTGATTCCTTCATAAACAAAGCCGGCCCTCTCGTGCATTGCAATGCTTCTTTCATTGTAGTCACATACACCCGATGATACTCTGTGCAGATTCAGCTCCATGAAACCATAGTCGAGAAGCAACCGTGCAGCTTGCGTTCCAAATCCGCAATCCCAGTATGTTCTTTCGCCGATCGCGATCCCGAATTCGGCGCATTGGTCTTTCGCATTCAAATTATGCAAACCGCAGCATCCTATCGTCTTTCTCTGACGATTATTCCCGATCGCCTCAATAACGAAAAATACCGAATCTTTGCTGGTTGATATTTCTTCGATCCAATTTTCTTCGCCGATCTCGGTCATCGGCAGATACATCGACAGATATCGGATTACCTCCTGATCGTTGAACCACTTAAGAAAATGATCGATATCGGATCTTTTCACAGGCCTTAAAAGAACTTTCTTTCCTTTCAGCATTTTGACCTCCATTTTTGAATTAAGCCGTTTTGCGACTTAACGGAAAATTATAACAAACACCAAAGATAAGTCAACAACGGCCCTATCTCGGGTCAAATCTACCGATTGCGGTATAAAGTATAGAAGTTGATGTAAATGAATCTCTAAAATAATGTTTGTATTTCTTTTACACCAATTTTTATGCTATATATTCCGCGATCTTTATTGTGATCCAAAAGCATACAAGTTGATGTAAATGATTCCCTTAATATCAATTTACGTAAGTTCTTTTACATCAATCTATATGCTTTATCCATATGCAATTTGTATCTGTCCGTAAAACACAGAGATCGATGTAAATGAATCTTTTAAGTAAATATTTTGTATTTCTTTTACATCAATCTATATGCTTTATCCGCGTGCAATTTGTATCAGTCCGTAAAACATAGAAGTTGATGTAAATGATTCCCTTAATATTCATGTACGTAAGTTCTTTTACATCAATCTATATGCTTTATATTACAAAAAAACGGTTGTGATCGTATTCCATGAAGAAAGAGACAATCTTAACCGTTTTTTTATGCAAAAGACTAGATAAAATATGACACTTGATCTCAGATCCGGTCCCGATGGCGCACGGCCATGGCTCAGATCATGTAACGTTTTAAACTCGTTATCCTACGAAGATCTAAAGTATAGCATACAAAATATTTCTTGTCAATACCTTCAAGGCAAAATTCCGCCAAAAAAAGTCGTTATTTGCCATATTCAGGCCGTTTCTATACTTCTGAAAATATGCGGTTGCCCGCCCAGCTTGGAGTTTTTACCAATATTATCGCGATCAGAACGAAGGTCGCCATCACAAACAACAGCAGATTATTCATGTTCCCGCTGACTACGGAAATATAAAGGACCCAATCACCCATTGCGCCAAAGATCAATGACAATGCGGTAAAAAATAATCCGGGTATGCTCGTGCTTATGACTTCCGGATCGTCTGTTTCAAAGTTCGGGAAGATCGCCCCCAGGGACAATCCCAGAGTGATAATAAAGATCACAACAGAGATGAAAAGAAGCATCGAATATGCCGCATGGGCAAAAGGCAAATTTAGAATGCTCACATTGATAAAACTCATAACAATGCCAACCAGCGCAAAAAACAGCATATAGAACAGATATTTGCCGAAATATATCCTTTTAAAACTGAGTGGAGCGCTCGCCAAGATCCATGCCGTTCTTTTCTCGACGCTAAACGCGGGAAACACGAATCTTAGCGTGAATGAGCAGATGAAATATATGGCAACGATGAACTGCAGCGCCTGGATCACGGCCAGCTTCTGGCCCATGTCAGTCTGATGCCTCTGGATAGTACTGCTAAGGATCGTATTCGCGCCAAGCTGCGACAGCCAGATGAACGAGAGAAAAAGGAACCACAGTATGCCTCTCGGATTTCTCATCGACACCAGTGCCTCTTTTTTGAATAACGCCGCAATACTTCCGCCTTTGAAGCGGAAGGTCATCCCGCCGAAAGGCGAAACGCCTTGGGTTCTGGTTTCACGGAAGGCTCCCTCCTGCAATTTCAGCCATGCGGGATAGAACAGGCCGGATATGCGCCACAGAGCAAGAACAAAGAGCGCGGCAATGAACGAGATCGTCAGAAAATCGGCTGTAGCATCCCACGGATGGTTATTCTGCCAATTTATGATCTCCAGTGCGAAAGGATGGGTAGGCAAAAAATAGAAATGGCTGCTTATGCTTCCGATATCGGCGACTGCGCTTGCTTCGTCCGCTCTGAACAATTTTACGAGATCGGTATTCCCGGAAACTCTCCAGACCAGCGAAGCCGTTGCTGCGATCAAAATGAGCAGCACCGCGATCAACCCCCTGAAGCCGAATCGTATCCAGCCGATAATCCCGGAAATCCTGAGATAGGCAAAGCTGATCGTTATGATCACAGCCAATGTCGCGGCATTGAGCAGGATCAGAAGAATAGCGAACGACAAGAATATGAAAAACAGGCTCAATATGCTCAAGTTGTATACTCTATATAATGCAAGAACGGCCGGCAAAAAAGCGACAAAGAACGGCCAAGCCGAAATCATCAAGCTCCGCGTGAAAACCAATTTCGGGAACATTCTGAATGCGGGCGAGCTTATGATCCAATCGTCGTTTGCGCCCCGGAACAAACTGAAAATGCTTGAGATCGTACAGCTGAACACGATTATGCCCGCAAGAACCGCCAGAAATATCTCATAAATAAACAAAGTTATGGGCAACCTCAGAACTTGTTCGACATTGGAATTGATATAATTGAAACCGGCGGCAAAGAACAAATAGATACCGATGAAAATAAGCAGAAAGACCAGCAGAAACAGCGAGCCCGTGATCGATTTGGCCAATCGCTTTGTTCTGAAATACTTAGCTCCTTTTCCCAGTTCTAATTTTAGAAATAGTTTCAGCATAGATCTATGATATATGATTTTGCAATTTCTGATAATGAATGAATCTCGAATGTTTAAAAATTAAATTATTTATTCATTCAATAGAAATTAAAAATTAGAAATTAGAAATTTTCCTGAGACGCTATGCCAATTTCCTATAAACATCTTCCAGTGGCGCATCCTGGCTGAGTCCCGACCTCTGCCGAAGTTCAGCCAAAGTCCCGACGGCCATCAATGCGCCTTTTTTCAGAAATCCGATGCGATGCGAGATATCCTCGGCAACAGGCAGCGTATGGGTCACAAGAAGCACCGCACCCCCAAGCTTTGCGAACTCCACGAACATTTTTTTTGCACGCTCCGCGCTTGTCGGATCGAGACCAACGATCGGTTCGTCGATCAGAAGCAGTTTGGGCTTGTGCGACATAGCTGCGATAATGCTGAATTTCTGCTTGTTGCCACGCGAATAATCCTCGAAATACTGCTTTTCCAGCCCCGACAGATTGAACTCACCGAGCAATTTCGGCATGCTTTCCAGGCGGAACTTTTCGTCCACACCGAACAAAGCCTCGGTGAAAAACAAAAATTCTTCGCCTGTCATATAGGGCCATATAGAAGGTTCATCTGGAATATATCCGACCAGCGCCTTCGCTTCCTCGGGATTTTTTGCGACATCAAAATTTGCGATCCGGATATCCCCCGCCGTCGGCTGCAGAAGCCCCGCGATCGTCTTGATGATCGTCGTCTTTCCGGAGCTGTTCGGACCGATCAGCGAAAATATCTCTCCGCTCTTTACTTCGAAGCTGACATTATCGACCGCCTTATTGCTGCCGAAATGCTTTGATAATTTGTTTACTTTTAACATATGATTTTATTATCGTCACAAATACAGCATACGTTATTTACATTATTACTCCGACGTTCGACGCGATTAAGCTTAAGCTAATGATATTATACACCCGCGACAAGATCAATGACAAACATCGTTAACTGCCCGGATATTTCATGACAAAGACCTTTGCAGCCGGAACTGAAATATTATCAATTAATCGATAAAAAGATAATTTTCGAATTGCCACGGATCGGGATTCGGTTTTGACGCAGGATTTTCTTTGAAAAATATCTTGCGGTTCTTGAGCGGCGTCCAATCCGATGCGACGGAAATGAATTTTCCAAGATAGGGCTTTGCGAAATCCAGCACGAAATCATGAGGAAGATCATCCGGCGAACAGATGCCTTCTTTCGGATTTTCGATCATCCACAGCACGGCACCGATGATGCCCGCCGCCACCTGGAGAGTGGTTGCGTTCTGCCCCGGAGCCAAGATTCTTGCATCTTCAATATCCAATGAACTGCCAGTCCACCATGAATTATATGGATGCCCCATGATGAGCGCTCCCAAGGTGTCCGCGCCGGAAGTGATCTCGTCTCCCATGATCCTGACCTTGCTCTGGAGATCATAATTCCTTCCCCTGAGCTCGCAAAGCGATGAAAGCGTTTCGTGGCACGGCATATATGCATAGTGCACGGTAGGACGATAGACCGCCACGCCATCTTCCCAAACAGTCAGGGAGTCCGACAGTCCGAATGCCTCTCCATGGCGGATCGCCATGCCGACAATTTCTTCGTCGGGAAGCCATGACCTAACCCACGTATTGACCCCCATCTGGGCAAGAAAGATCTGATTTTTTGGACCATAGGGCGGCTCATGCGCCAGCGCGGGAAGCTTTTTCTCATGTGTGCCCCACCCCATTTCGGCGGGAGCCGTTCCCTCCTCTCTGAGTCCCTCAATGCTCCAGGTGCCTACAAATTCATTGACCTCTTTCGGCCTGTTCGTGATCTGCGTATCGCGCTCGCTGCAATGGATCACCTTGACGCCAAGTTTTTTCGAAAGCCTCGCAAAATCTTTTTTCTCCGCGAAATCACTCAGTTCTTCCGCGTCCTTCACGGAATATTTCTTTTCAGCGATGACACGCGCTGCGATATCCAGAAGTCCCTGTTTCACGAAGTGGGAAATGAGCCCCGGGTTCGCGCCATGTTCGATCACGGCGGTCGTTGCGTCTTTCCAATCCTTCGAAAGGTCCCGCAATTTCATCTGCCTCCAATATAGAGATTTCTCAAATGGGCTTTTGGTGAACATGCCGGCCACGGGGTCCCAAATTTCCACGGATGTGTTTATATAAAGCACGTTATGATCATGGCACCATCCGATGATGTCATTGGCGCCTATGTTCCACGCAAGATCAATGATCAAGCCCCCGTTATCGACATATTTTGACAGCACTTGTCCCAGATTTTCAGGAGTGATCTTTTCCCGCACAAATGTTATTCCTTGATCCGTAAATTTTTTCAGAGCCTTTGTCTTGTCTTCAAAATCCATTATCGTGATTTTTTTCATCGGAACATCGATCTTGTCCAGGATCACCGGAAGAGTGCACTGCGAAACCGAACCATAGCCGATGATCAAAATTTTATGATCGAATTTTGTTTTCATTTTTTTATTTTAAAAAATAATTTTACAAACGTTATGCTATTCCGATTTTGATTGTATCACAAAATCAACGCAATATGAATACTTATAGAAAGCAAATGCTCAAAAATATCGGGTTATTCATAAATTCAATATGATCGCCACGCACAGATCACAACATAGTTCTATGCACATCGCCTCCGGCATCTCCGGATAAAAAAATACTCAAGCCGGAGCCTGAGTTCATTTGAATATGTTTATTCTTTCGGTTTTTCGTAATAATATAACATTACGCCATTTTTACTTTTTGAATAGTCCGCCTCCATGCCATATCCGTTGCGTCTTTGATAGTATGTTACCGCCATCAGTGCAAGATAAAAATTTACCCTGTCGCGGTGATCGCGAATTATCCTCCCCCGTAATTCCTCCTCCGTGAAGCGCACGCCTTCGCTTTTTCGCAGGAATGCCGCAATGCGCACCTCCATAGGCTTCTTGGATTCGATCCGCCGTTGATCTTTGTTTTCCGATCTGATCTTCTGTTCCACTTCCCTTGCCTTTTCCCTGATCTTTTTCTCGAACGCTTCCCGTTCTTTCAAAAACAGCTGCGCTCTGGCCGCCAAAACAAGAACTACGATCGATCCTACAATTGTGATCATCAAATTCATCCTCTCCTTTTTCGATATACCGACATAATTTCGTATATTTTTTACATTGCCATGATATATTAGGGTAAATCATACGAAAAGTCAATGACACACATTCAAATAAAGCTTTTCCGATACAAATATAAATCCTAATTTTCTAGCCTAGGCTAGAAAAATCAGTCATATATATCTGCATTGGTTCAAGTTTGCACACCTGCTCTTCGCCAAAACCTTCCAGACGACCAAGGATGTCACCCTGAGCCTAAGTATACACTGAGCATAGTCGAAGTGAAGGGTCCCTCGAAAAAAGAATAAAAAAAGAGGCTTTTGGAATTATATCCTCAAGCACTCATTAAATCGGTTTCTTGAAACGGGAAAAATCCTTCAGGACATTTTGAGATTATGATCCCCTCAAAATGGTCAAAAGCGGCATCCATCCCCTCCTGCAAGCTTATTTTAAAAAACTCATTGCTGTTTACAGGAACCACCCAAAGACGCGATCTTTTTGTGAATATCATTTGAATGGCATCTGCATAGTTTAGAATGAAATTCTTGAAGAATAACATTCCCCTTTTGATCTGTTCACCCTCTTTGACCATATTGCTGATATAGTCATTGATACTAAACTCGCAGCCTTCAAAGATCTCTACTTCCGTGAAAGTCCTCATTGCCTTCGGAAAAGGCCCGGGAGATCCGTCCTTTATCGCTTCTTCCATTCCCCCCTTCAACTCGCCTGTGATCGTAAATTTCATGGCTTTCCACGTCCCGATAGATACGGCAAAGATCAATGCCTTGCCGGGCAGATAGCACGTAAGAACGGCGATCACGGAACCCGGCAACATCTGGTCGTTCGTATAAAGACTCTCGTCCACAACAATGATTCCTAATTTCTCAAGCTGTGTTTTAATTTCTCTGCTGAGTTCTCCCAATCTGAAAATGTCTATGTTTTCCATATTTTCCTACCTCCAAAGTGAAATTCGCGGGATCAAATAACCCGACTGCGCATAATAGCACATTTTTAGCATTATGTCAATAACGTATGTAATCATTCAGCTATAATGTCCTCATAACTATTCAGCTAAATGTCCGCTTGGTATAGAATAAGCCGGTCCGGAGAAAGGGCCAGAAAGGAATGCATATGAACTTTGAACAGCTTAAGAATTTGGAAATGCTCACGCCCTATTATGAGAACGGCCAAGTCGGAATCGATTTTGTCGCAGCTCATCTGAACATAACCGATCGACACGCAAGAAGGATTTTAAAGAATAAGATCTTCGGTCAAACCAAAAGAGAGGCATGGAATAGATACGGGGAAGATATACGGCAATTCATAATAGAACAGAAGAAAGACTATCCTCATCACAATTGCCAATGGATATCCGAGATCGCTTCAGATCGGTTTGCTATCAAGATATCCCAATCCACGGTTTGGAGGATCCTAAGAACAGCAGGAATGTTCAATCTCAGAAATGTTAACCGAACTGCGAGGGAACGGTTTGAAGCTGAAGAATCCGGAGATATCGTACAGATGGACACTACTTGGGGTTATTGGCTGGGAGAGAGGAAACTTTGCTTGATACTTTTATTGGATGATCATTCCAGATACATTCTTGATCATCAATTTACCAGGCATGATTCTGCAGCCAATAATATGGCCTTGATCAGAAGAGTGGTTGAGAGATATGGCTCTTTCAAGCTTCTTTACACTGATAATGCCAGCTTCTTCAAGGTTATCAGACACAACAAAAGCGCATGGCAAATTCATAATCAAAGCGAATATGAAACCGATATTACCAGAGCTTGCAGGGATGTCGGGATTGTCCATGTTACGCATAAACCCTATCAGCCGCAAGGGAAAGGAAAAATAGAAAGATTATTCAGATTCATTCAAGAAAGATTCATTGATGATCTTGATTCCGATGAGCTGCCATTATGGCTTATCAACAAGAAATTCAAGGAATGGGTCGAGTGGTACAATTCCAGACATATCAATCGCACCACGCATCAAACGCCGAAAGAGCGGTTCAGTCCCAAAGGATTCAAACCGCTCTCCAAAGAGAAGAATCTCGACGATATCTTCTGCTTCAAGGATACCAGAAAAGTTGATAAATGCAATCAGTTCAGCTATGCAGGATCGATCTATACGATTCCCAAGGATAAATGCATGGTTGCCTGCTCCGTTGATCTGAACATCAACCCTGATAAGTCGGTCAGGGTTTGGCATAATAGCGATTTTATCTGCGAACTGCCTACGATCTCAAAAGATTAATTAATCATTAACGGCCCTTCCCTTTCGGACATTTTGCTGCATAATTAATCTGGACATTTTGCTGACTTGCAACATAACGTAACCTACAATTGAAAAAAAGAGGATTTCTCCTCTTGTATTTTATCCGGAATGCCTTTCGTATGAAATTGGGACTTTTTCCTTTTTTACATCGAACCTGATGCCTATCAATCTGCCGTCCGTCGGACCGACAATATCGATAACCTCGACATCCTCTTCCTTAAGCTCCGGAAAATCGCTTTTAGCCTCCCTGAACATTTCCATAATTTTGGCCAATGAGCGTCCATATCCGCCTTTATGTATCGTACATTTTTTTGTTTCTTTGTAATATTTCTTTCTGAACATATTAGACCTCCTGCTCGAACCTCATTTCGGCAATGTCCATCTGGTGAAATTGAAATTTTCGTCGATCTCATGTATGATATGTGGCCTTCCCAGACAATCACTTTCCAGCTCGGGTGGCAAGGAACCTTTCTGAAAAGCAATAACATCAGCAGAGACAAATTTATCAGCCTGTGATAAAATATCTCCTTCCAGATCACTCAGCTGAAATAATTCGATTTCTCCCAGGACTTCTTTCAAAGCCTTAATGGCTTCCTCGGTAAGATTTTTCTTCTTAACCCACAATACGCTTTTTTTACTCATTTTCTCAACCTCTCTTTATATTTTCAATAAACTTATATCTCCGAAGAGATCAATTGCCGCATATTCAAAATATGACGGACTTGCCATTATAACAGATAGATATCATAATGTCAATCGCCATGGATAAGAACTTAAACCCCCATGTTGGTTCAGGTCTCTGCACCTGAACCATATATTCTGATCAAGCCTAGAATTGCTTGGTTCAAATTCGGAGATTTGAACCAACGTAGAAGTTCGCAAATTGTTTTTTGTCATTCCGAGCGGAGCCGAGGAATCCCTTTCGGTCTAGCGCTATCTTAAAATAATTGCTATGGCTAGAAAATTAAGATATAAAAAAAGAGGCTTTGCCCCTTGTTATTTATTTCCGTCATCGCTCAAACATTTATCAGCAGCCGCAACTGGCTTTGCCCCATCTCTCCTCGAGCTGGGCCGATTGTGCCAAAAATGCTCCATCCGGTAAAACCACATAATACCCTTCAAGAGCATCATAAGTCTCAAGATCACTCAACCACTTTCGCTTTCCGGCCTTATTTATTATAGCCACATCATCACTGTAATGCAGCGACATTATTTCCCCGGCATCATTTATCAAAGAAACTTCATTCGCGACATTTCCATAATATCTGCCTTCATACTTTATGAGAGTCAGGTTCTTAACCTGTTTCAAGTTCTCTATATTCGATCTCGCTTTTTCCGCATGAGCTCCATCAGGATATGAATTCAGATAGTTTTCCAATGAGCCTATGGTGAAAGAAGTTTTCGCATGGTCCCAGCTCCTTGCTTCAGGAGTTATTGGGACAGTAAGTGCAATTATCACCAGAGCAGCCAAAATGACCGCCAACATAATTTTTGCCATTATTCTACCTCCTGCTTTTATCGATAGGTTACGACAAAACGCGCGAAAGGTCAAGAATGCTATAAAAAAAGAGGCGTTGCCCCTTGTTATTTGATTGCCATGACCAGCCAGTCATAAATTTCGTCATGATCCGGAAAATAGTCGTAGCCATATTTTCTGCAATGTTCCCAGCTATATCGCACTTTCCCGATCGACTTCAGCTTGAATCCGGCCTTCCTCATCATGAACATAATTTCATCTCTATAGAAATACTTCTGAACCAGATTATCCGGCCCATCCCTCATGAATCCGAAAATGCCATCGAATTTCTTCACTTCCTCATATTCCTTTCGGATCTTTTCGACAGCTTCAGCTTCAGACAGTCCCTCGCCTATCAATCTCTCAAATTGCAATCTTGCCAGATAGTTCGAAGTTTCGATCGAAGCCATGACAGCCACAAATTCTCCGCCGTCTTTCAGCGACCGATAGATCTCTTTGATCATCGCGTCCGCTTCCAAAATGGAACCGGGCAGAATTGAATTCGTCGCGACAACCACATCGAATTTGCCATACCATTCATTCAGTTTTCGCATGTCGCCCACGCGATACACGATATTCGTCAAATTCGAATTCCGCTTCTGTGCCTCCTTCAGCATATTTTCCGCATAGTCGATCTTGACCACGACGCTGCATCTTTCCGATAAATATGGAAGGATGTGCCCCGGACCGCATCCCAGATCTGCGACTATGGAATGGGGATCCTTGAGGACCATGTCGAGGCGCGAAAGAATGTGCCTTCTGGCTTTTGTATCGCTGAAAATGCTGAAATTGTTCTTTTCATATTCTTCGGTGTTCTCATTCCTGTTCCAATATTCTCTCTGTTCTGTTAATGTATCGATCAAACTCATTACCTCCTATTTTTGTGATTCATGATCATTCCTGCTTGATTTTAGATTATTCAACCAAGCTTTTAATTCTAGCTTATACGATAGATTTGTCAATTCACGTTAAGCAAATTATATATACACACAAAAAAATCTACTTATCTTTAGAAAAGAGTAGATTTTATTCACAAAGAAAATAAAGAATAAATTATTTTAAGTGATGCATTCGATGTCATGATTGTCAGAAAATTCATCACCGCCGACTTTATCTCGACTCTTTTTTGCAATAAAAAATAGCTTCTTAAGCTCTTCCTTCGCACGTTTTGTGTTTATGCAAGCCCAAAATTCTACTGAGAATAATTTTGCATTATATATCAAATATTTCTTTAAGTATTTTTCATAACCCTCTCCAGAACCGATTATCCTTTTATCCTTCCAACAATTAAATTTAAAATCAGGATCCCAGCATAATTCATAAAACTCGAAATTATTACTGAAATTATCCTTTCCACACAATACAAATGCTGATATTTTAATACTTTCCGTATTTGGCATACATTGTAAATTACTCACGAGCTGGTGGACGACAGTTCCTTCAATAAAAATCTTAAAATTACAACTTATCTGTTCTAAGGTCTTGTCTTTCCAATGACCTGTTTTCTCATATTCACAGCAAAGCATGTCCCATGACTTATTATCAAACTTATTAATCCCATGATTAAATATAACTAATGGAATACTTTTAAATCTATATATTTTATTTAGATTGTCTTCAGTTTTTATCAATACCCCATTTCTCCATGTTTGACTTATTTTGTCGGCACAAATACATATTCCATCTTTACATAATGCAGTCAAAATTAACGTCATTTGAAATAACTTCTGATTAATTTATTAATTTTCTCTTACTCAGCAAGTCTTCTTTTGCCTTTTTCGCAGCGACAGGCGCAACAAAAAGATCACTGACTATTTCGAGAAAGATATTGTAAAGATTGCGAGAATCCTCTGGTGCGAAATCTAATAAGTCGGGATCGACATCAGGATGAGCCCCTTGATTGCCACATTCCTTGATAATGTAACTATTTTCGGAGAAATCATTCGTTAGTGTTATTCCGAGTTTATTCTTAGTACCTATAAGTGACTTAATTTCATTTGCTAAATTAGCAGGTTTTGCACCTAAAATATCCCTAGTTATAATTTGCAATGCTCTTCTAAACATAGCAGCTGAGGCAAGAAAACAATTTGCATCCATGCATCTAATTGCCTCTATATACGCCTTTCTTAATGACACAGGATTTTCTGGCAACTCAGGAATGTCCTGCGTTCCTTCGTTAGGCAAGGAAGTTACCCTGAAAATGTGCCGCACTGAACGTATTTCCTTTTCATCGCCTATAAGTTTTTCCTCATTCATCCTTCTTTCGAAAACAATCCAAATCTTAAAAAGCTTGCAACTTGGACAACGAAAATATATTGAATATGGCGGGATAAAATCACTTGTATAGGTTGATCTATACGGCGTGTGCCTTGCATTGCACATTGCAACTTGGCGCTCAATAATTTGAAAACCGACAGTTTTTTTACATTGGCCGCAAAAACCAGTCAGATGATCATTATCATCAAAGTCATTAGAAACATCGGTGTAATGTTCCAAAATATATTTATCGAGCAATTCATCTGTTAACATAATTTTACATTTAAAAAAAGTAATTGAATATATGCATCTTTAAGAAATAACACGGTCCAATATATCTCCCTTGAGCAATTGTTTACTACGCTTTTGTGTTTATACTTGTAAAATCAATTTTCCCTATAAAACCGTTTGTTAGCTTCCAAGCATGCTGATAATTTTTATTTTCATAAGCGATCCTACCAGCAACTATCGATTGCGAAATTTTCTGTTGCTTGGCGATTGACTCGATAGCCGTTCTAAGGTCAGTATAATTTACTATTAGCTCTTTATAGTCAGGGATTAATTTATCCTGCGCAAAATCATTTGCTTCTTTTTCAATATCGCTCTCATCACCATTATCAAAATTAATGAATATCTCCTTCTTACTATGGTTCTTTAGAATATGTCCCATTTCATGGAAAAGATTAAACCAGAATTTATCTTCTCCTTGTTTCGTAGTTTTCAAAATAATATATGCCTTATCCCTATCTATCCATTCAGTAGCACCTTGAGCATAAGTATTTTTAAAATACGGAGCATAAACAACCACGATTCCAGCCTCCGCTAGAATATTTTTAATTTCTGGAAGATATTCCTCTGGCGTTTTCATAGACAATGATCTGATATTTTCTAAGTTATCCTGAAGTATTTTTCTATCAAATACTTTTACTGTCGTTTTTTTTGCCTCTATCTGACCCAATCTTAACCATGCCGCCAGAGAAAAATGATTTATATTGTTACGACTATACTTCCTAAATGCAGCTTTGAGAATGAATTTATTTAAACCCAAAGAATCAACTCCAAAATATCTCTGCAATTCTAATATAATAGACGCAAAATTCGTCTTAGTCCACATAAGATTATCGACTAGATTGTATTTTGTAAGTTCCTTATATGTTTCCTTAAAAGAAAAGATATATTTATTAACTTCGCCCTCAATCCTCTTAGCCTCCTCAAGCCTTGCCTTATCACTATCGTATAAATTTTGAAGATTAATCCAATATTCAACAGACAAGTCAAAAACTTTGCTTAGCTTAAAAGCAGTCGCAAGTGTGATAGGATTTTTCCCCTGTACAATGTCATTGATAATCTTTTTTGAAATGTCAGTTCTTTGTGCAAGCTCAAGTTGCGTAATCGAACACTCATCTAACATGTCCTTCAAAAACTCACCTGGATGAATTGCGACTGGAGATTCCCATCCTTGAATCATAAAATCATTTTTTTCTTGGGTCATATTTTTTATTTTTTGTGATAATCATTTATAATATCCACTATGATCAACTTCGTAATGGTTTCTTTTTTGTAATTACCACCTGGGTCAACCTCACAATCCCCAAAAGGTTTACATCGATATCGTTTGGGATTATATTTATCTGTAACATCTAGAGCAAAACATCCCTCGTCTTTTCCTTTTAAAAAATGTGCTCTTCCATTACATTCAAAAACTAGGTCGTTATAATCTTTCGCCGCCTTTATATTTGTCATTTTTTTTGCCGCCTTTATGTCGCTCGAGGCTAATTTTGTGGCTTTTTTAAAAATTTTATTGCTTTTCCAATATATTTCCATATTAGCACATATTTTAAAACCTGTAAAGTTTTTATACACATGACAAGTGTATCATTTCTATATATAGTTGGCAAGAGAATTCAGATTCTTGTCGAATATTTTCGAAATTTGAGTCACACATAAACGCAACTATATAGAAGTACTATCTCGCCCTAATATAAAAAAAGCTTTTCATTGAAGCTTTAAGCGTACTCTCAGCCATTTCTGCCGTCATTCTATCCCAATATCGAGAAAACTGCAACATTCCATATTCCTTGGTCAGTCTTGAACTCTCAAAATATAAAAACACATCCCCACCCTTCTATCTTAAAATTTTTGCTATAGCAATAATATTAAGATAGCGATATATCCATATTGGCCCACGTCGCAATGACGAACATATGTCCGCAAGAAATCCTAATTTTCCAGCCTAGGCTGGAAAAGTCAGTCGCTTCATTCAAGGAGATTAAAAGGCTCCAAGTACTTGGATTGGTTCAGGTCTGGGCACCTGAACCATGAAATTCTAAGAAATATTTGGTTCAAGTCAGAGACATTGAACCAACATAAATATGGGCTGAAAATATTCAGCCCTCAAACGAACGAACCCCCTCGTACTCCCCCTTAGTTAAGGGGGAGATTAAGTGGGGGTCTAAAAAAAAGCAAAACCCATCGGATCTTTCCGATGGGTTGATGTTTTCCGAGGTCGTATTACGGAAGCGACGTCCACTGGTCATTAAGGCCAAAAAATATGCGGCTAATTAATAATTTCATTTGAAGAATAGCGAGAACACCGCCCTGGGAACTCCTGACAGCAACATATAGATCGCATTATAACCTAGCACCGGAAGCGTCTCTGAGGGAGGAGGAGGCGGAGGAAGCGGCATAAATTGGCCATCTGCAGGCGGCTGAGAATTATCCAAAGGCTGAGTGTATCCTTCCGGTTGCTGCGGAGCTGTATAATTTATAGGCTGGTCATATGTCGGAGCAGTACCGGGCGGAGGCTGAGTTCCGCCTTCGGGATAAGGACCTGATCCGCCAGAGGGAAACGTTTGGGAGTCTGGTGCAGGGGCAGTGGACGAAGCGGGCGGTGGCGGCGGCGCAAAATTCTGACAAGCGCTGGGATTATTTGTGCAGTAGACCTGACACTCTTCCGGACTTGAACATCCTCCCGGACCGGTTGGTGCTATCGGAAGATTTTCGCCCTCGCCTGTCGGATAAGATGGTTGCTGTGAATCTGCGGGAAGCGGCGGCAGCTGCTGCTGAGGCTGCGCCGGTGCAAAATTCTGGCATTCCGCAGGATTATTTGTGCAATAAGTCTGGCATTCCTCCGGCGACTTGCAACCTCCCGGTCCTGATGGCAGAGGCATCATTTGATCACCCGGATTTACGGTTCCCGGACCCGGCTGAAATTGTTGGCATTCATCCGGATGGGATTCGCAATACGTCTTGCACTCTTCCTGGCTCGTGCATCCGCCCGGACCTGTCTGTCCCGGCTGCATAATTCCGGCTTCTCCTTGCTGAGGCCCCATTTTCTGGCCGCAAAGACCCATTTTGTCTCCTATATCTTTTGAAAGCATCGCCGTTCCCGCCTTTAACTTTTCCACGACATCGGCTCCAAGTTCTGTGTTGAGGCATTCAAGCATTTCCTGCGGCATTTGTTGAAAGGCTTGCTGCATTTGCTGCTTTCCTTCTTCCATCTTTTTCATATCTTCTTCGGATATGAGTCCATTATCCTTGGCAAAGTTGAAACACGTTTCCTGGTTGCCGGGATCCTGGCAGAACGCTTCGCACTCTTCTTTTCCCTTGCACCCTCCAGGCCCCTTGCCTTTGGTCTTTCTGGCCATGACCGCATCATCTGAGGACATCATGCCTGCGGCTTCGGCGAAATTAAGACATTCTTCAAAATGCTCGTCTTGTCCGCAATATGCGTCGCACTCTTCTTTTCCCCGGCATTTCGGCGGATTCACTCCTTTCTTCACGGCTTGAAGCATTTTTTGCGCCTGCCCCTGCTCCTCATCGCTCATAAATCCGGCCGCAATGGCAAAATTCGTGCAGGTTTCCAGATTAGCCGGAGCGCTGCAATACTCATCGCAGGCTTCCTTTCCTTTGCATGGCGGCGGTATCGCTCCCTTTTTGACCGCCGCAAGCATTTTCTGGGCATCGGCTTTTTCCTTTTCATTCATGAATCCCGCCTGCGCTGCGAAATTGATGCACTCCTCCATATGATCCGGCTGCTCGCAATAGTCATCGCACTGTTTCTTGCTTCCGCAAGAGGGAGGTTTCACGCCCTGGGCGATAGCAGCCTGGATCTTTTTTGCCTGTGCAAGTTCATCCGGCGGCATCAGATTATTTTTTTCCGCAAAGGACACGCATTCGTCAATGCGGCTGATGTCGTCGCAATAGCTTTCGCAGGACTCTTTCGATTTACATCCGCCCGGACCTTCGCTTCCCGCCGCAATGAAATTTTTTGCAACATTAACTTCTTCTTTCGACATCATGTTGCTCTTTTCGGCATAATCCAGGCACGACGTCATATTGGCCGGCTTGTCGCAAAAAGTGGCGCACGCCGCCTTATCCGCACAGCCGCCCAGCTCCGTTATCGGATATTTGATATTCGCATCATCAACTCCTTCTCCAAACACGCTCTTCACGTATGAAAGCGTTCCCCACGCCGCGAATGACATTACAAACAGGACGGTTAAAATTTTTGTTTTCATAATTTTGAAATGAGAAAAAAGTGAAAATATTTTTAAACGATACTTGAATCAAAGATGCCTTATTTAAAAGGGTTGGTCTTGATGTCTTTATATGGGTTGGTCTTGTCGACCGGATTCAGGTCCGGTTTTTCTTCAAGCGGATTCGTCTGGATGCTGGGAAGAGTCCCCTTTGTGGCGCTATCCGTTATTACCTCGTCTGTTGTCGCATCTTCTTTTTTTACATCGTCAGTTTTTTTTGATTCGTCAGCGACGGGCGTCTCGACGACTTTTGGTTTTTGGTTTTGACTCTTCTGGCTCCAATAAAAATAGCCTCCGCCCAAAACTGCCACCACGAAGACAATAGCCACCGGAATGATTATTTTTTTGTTCATTTTTTTAATGATTAAGGTTTTTGAAAATTTTTGCGCAACATCAAATGACCTTATTTATTATACCACAAATCTCTCAAATGCCTAATCGCCATGACAAATAGGCGTATGTTTTCCAGACGCAAAAACCAATCCCAGACACTGTCCCTGATGTCCCAAGGAATCAAAATTAATTAAAATAATGGCCTTGAAAAAGTTCATTTTTTTATTCTGAGATCTGATTCTAATTTCGAGCCGGAAATAAAAAGGGGTCAGATATTTAAAAAAGAGGAAGAACCTTGTGGTACTTCCCTTGATGACTTATTTTTTATTCATGGCCGCATCGTATGCCTTGTTATAGACATTTAATGCATCCATATTATTTGCGCCCTTTTCCTTTGCCTTTTTATACGCTTCATGGGCTTCAAATTTAGCCATTCGCTTCTTCATCTCAAATCGCTGTTTCGCTATGTAAGACAAGATCCCGGAGCAGTATGCGCTCACAACTTTACAGATCTCTTCCCTGGATAAATGGCCTCTTGAATAGACAATGTAATCCGGAGAACCTCCTTCGCGCCACGGTTGCATCGCACCGGCAAAAATGAACACTCTCCCTGCGCCTCCAGCTCTGATCGCCAGGCCGCGATACCAGCGATACCCTTCAACTTCAGGGCCAAGCTGTCCGTTGAATATTTGATTTCCAATGTCGCTTTCTTCAGCTTCATAGCCTTTCAAAGCGAACAATCCGCCGTTGATACATTGATTCGTATCATTATAAAAACGGATTTCTTCAATATGCATTTTTTGCAGCAATTCATTGATCTTTGCGTCTGTGCATTTTATGGCACCCTGCGGAAGTCCGGAATTTCCATCTTTGACTTCTCTCTCTCTTGCGAGTTCAAAATTAGGACCCATGTCCTTTTTTTCTGACATATTTTTTCCTCCATTGCAATGGCCCCGATATCCGAATTTGAGGCACAAAACTGACGACAAGCCAAACTTGACGTGACTTTCGCGCACCAAATAGCCCTTGAATAAAGAACACGACATGACATAATAGCCGATGTTTAACTAAAAGTCAACAACAAACAGGCGCTGCAGATGCTCCGTTATATCGCCGAAATAAAATTAGCATTGCGAAGGACTCCCTTGATCTCTTTGTAATGCCTGGAAAACTAATTCCAAGAATTCTTTCTTGAAAGCTCTGATGTTGGAAATATTTGTCTCTTTTTGTGTGATTCCGTTTATATGATAAGATAGGGACATATAACAAATCAGATCAAAATTATGCAAAATCACGAAAAGAAAGGCTTCTGCCCAAAAAAACTTAACACATTGCTTGAGAAATGGCGGAAGAATCTTATTTTGAACGACTGGAGACTATCTTTGGAATTTGTGGACTTTACGAGAAAAGACTACAGGCAAAGCGGAGATATAAAAGTTAATCCCAAGAAAAAGACTGCGATATTGTTTCTGACCAAGGATCCGTTCTTGGACGAGGAAGAGGTCATAGTTCATGAATTAATGCATCTTCTTCTGTGGGATCTCGATATCTTTTGTGAAAAATCAGTTCTCGAAAAAAGCAAACTTCTAAAAGGCAAACATGGCAGATATATGGATAAATTGGAAAAAACCGTCGAGCATCTGACCCAAGTTGCGATTATGATCGATAAAAAAAAATCAGCGACATAATTTATAATCACTGATCATAATTTTCATTTATCTGCCTCTGCAGCATTTGCTTGTTGAGCTATCGGGCATTGCAACTCCTGTCTTTAACGCTTTTCTAATTCTTTTCATGCATATCACCTCCGCAAATAGCATTTTTATCAATGCTATTTTGGTTTAATACTAGCACTTCCAGAAATTTAGGCAAGACATACTTGAACTCATCACAGCAATTTATTCCCTTCCGGAATCTTTTCAAATTGCATCCGCCCATGCATATCGGCATAATGTTGCAATCTTTACACTCCGGAAAATTAAGAGGGTTTTTTTCTATAAACTGCTTCGATCTATCCTGATCCAGGACCAGCTCGCCATTTTCGGATATATTGCCAATCGCCTCCTCCGGAGTGAACAGTTCTCCGCATCTATAAAGATTTCCGCGTGTGTCTATTATGAATCTTCCCGGGAATTCAGCATGGCAAAAACCCATGCACTGAAGTTTATCGACGTTGGGAAAAACGATCCAGCCATCTTCAGCCGCTTGCTTATAAATATCCGCCGCTCTGCCAGCCAAAACATCTTCGGGCAGACAATGCGCTTCGCATGGATTTGATGATGATGAAACAACCGGCCGCAACATGATCTGAACTCGATTTTTTAAGCCATGCGTTTCAATGGCCTTATATAATTTCGATATCAGATCGATGTTTATTTTTGTCATGTTAACCCTGATCATCACTTCAATTTTCTGATCGACCGCCATTTTTATGTTCTCCAAAATTGAATCAAATGTCGGCTTTCCATTTTTCAACGGCCGGCATACATCATGAGTTTCAGCCGGACCATCGAGCGTAATTTGCAGATGAGAAAGCGGTATGGTTTTTAAATATTCGATCACTGATGGAGTCAGCAGATAGCCGTTGGTCGTAATTGATGTGCGGTATTGGACATTATCCTCCTTGCATATTTCCATGAATTTGCCGTTCAAATCGCGCAGTTTATCGAATGATAGAAGCGGCTCTCCTCCGTACCAGTCTATGGATATTTTTTTTGCAGTTTTGGAGATTTTATTCATCATCAATTCAATTTTTTGCGAGACTGTATCGTTCAGATATTCTCCGGAATGCGATTCGAAACAATAAAAACACTTGAAATTACAGTCTGAATTCAGCATGATCGAAAAATAATATTCATCAATCAAACTCTGCCGTTTTATAACCAAATCATTTATTTTTGTCAATTCGTCAATTCCGCTTTCAACAATAAAGCCATCTTCAAGCAAAATATTTTTTATATCTTCCGGTATGGATAATGCCTGATTATTTTGTAAAGCAATTGAAATTTCGTCTGATTCCGGATTTTCAAACAAAATCAACGCCCCTGTCATTGAATTATACAGCACAAGTTCATTGTTATCTTTCAATGTCCATGCATTGAATCTTGAAAATTTTATGTCTTGCATTTTTTATCCTCTCCTGGTTTTAAAAGAACCATGTTTTGTATAACACATAATTATTTGTATTGCAATATATACAAATATTAAATAAACCTGCACAAACGACCAAAACGGAATAAAATAATTTCACAAAAATCCTAATTTTCCAGCCTAGGCTGGAAAAGTCAGTCACCATATTCAATATCAATTTTACACATATGCCGCTCACTTGAACCGATTTAAGTTGTTGACATGAGATAATGATTTTGCTTCAATATGGTTATCCAATCACTTGATCGGAAAATATAAAGAGGTAGCCATGTACGCGCTAAAAAGTGTAGAAAGATTCATAAAAGATAATGCAGAGCGAATAGGCGAAAATCGTGTCAAAGAAATGCTCGAAAGAGCAAAAAATGAAGCGCACAATGGCACGGTCTCCGGAGGCAGTATTGAAAAGATCATGCAAGATAACTTGCTGTCTAATGAGTACCATAACATTGCCCTAAGAGATGAAGAACATTTTGAAATCAACATGTCCACTCTGCACGCTTCAGACAAACAAAAACTATCGATAACGCAATAAAACCCGAGAACAGTTCTCGGGTATTTTTTTATACTCTGCGAACTCTGCATCGGCTTTTATTTGAAAGCGAAAATAATGACCATACCCCCGGCTTAACACCGGGCGTATCTGTTTAGCAGGCTACGCCTGCGACTTTAGAAAAGATAGCTGGTTGGAATTCGTCCTATGTGTGTCTTGGTTTTTTGATGTAATTTCTCATCTGTTTTAATTGATTATCTCTGCCTGTTTGTCATTCCGAACTTGCTTGCCTCGCCGAAGCTTTAGCGAAGGACGGGCTTGCCTCGCCGTATCCGCCAGACGGCGGAGACGGACAGGCCTGCCCGCCTCTGGAGGGATACGGAATCCACACTTTCAAGTTTTTACGATATAAAATGGATTCCTGCTGGAGTTTATCCTGATGTATATCAGGGCAGGAATGACAACAGAATACAGAACTTCCTTGATTCCTATTCTATGTTAAGGGAAACATACAATGTCTATCCGACTTTTCTAGCCTAGGCTAGAAAAGTCAGTCAGCACAAAAACAGATGTCTGGTGCAAATAGCGTGCTATTCGCCTATTTCCGCCCGAGGCGGACAGGCACGCGAATTAGAGATATAATTGAAAAAGGAGCATGTCGTGAATAGACCTGTCTAAAGTTTCTAGGCATAGCAATAAAATTAAAAAGGACCGCTGATTTTTTTGTGCGGTCATTGGATTCACACTGGGATCTTGATTCGATCTGATCGCTCAAGACAGAGGCGCATGATCACTGCGAAAATTCCCACTGCCATCATTGCCGTAGCCGAGATGGATAAAACTGTTAGACCAGCAGCGTATCCCAGAAAAAGAAATGGCGCGAACATAAGCAGAATCAAAATTCTCATTGTCCATAAGCCGATTCTGGCCAAAATTCTCTCCTTTGAGGCCAATTGCATCATTTCTCTTGTCGCGGCCCACATAAACACCAGTATGCAAAGCATGAAGGCCTTGAACATAAATCCCGTTAGCGTTAACTCACTATTCATTTATTTTTCCTCCAAATCAAATATATAATGCGGAAAAATGTTTGTCAAAAATAAGTTCTCAGAAAAAAAATTAGTCGCTTTTCACATCATGTTACTTGGCGACTTTATATATCCCTATTTTGAAACTATTATCCTCAATGGATATTAATGGACTGTATTATTTTGTTTCCATTCACCTGTTCTTCCACGCAAGCCTCTTGGCCGTCCAGGGCGTGTGATAGGAAGAGCAGTCATCGCCGCAGACAGGGCACAAACTGTCATACCAGTCATATTTTTTCGGCTCGTTCTTTTCCTTCCATTCTTCCCAGCAGGTTCTGTGCATCAGGTGCACTTTCTCGCCAATGCAGCCCATCTGGACAATGTCCTGATCCAAGGTGTCGGAAAACTTTTGTCCGCACACGCACGTGTCATTGGCTTTCTCCGAGATAAATCCTGCGAAAGCTTCCCTGGTATCGCCGTTCTTCACGATGTGATCATACATCACATTCAATATCCTGATGACCTCAGGCTCCACATCTGTGGCATATTCCCTGTTGAGGCCCAATTTCCTGGAGATCGTGACCTGTGCGGATATGCTCTTTGCATCGGCAAATCCGAGCACATTGCGGCAGGATATGTTGTAGCTTCTGCGTTGTTTTGTTTTGGCGATTTTCAGCGCCCCGACATCTCCAAATGCATCAATGAACTGATCGCTGAAAAATGCATTCAACCCGAACTTGAGGGTCTTAAAAGATGCTGATGCTTCGGATGTAAATCTCTTTGAACCGCCTTCGCCGCTATGGCATGTCACGCCATTTTCCCTGATGCCAAAAACATTCCACCAGTCCATGTCATTTCTTGTCAGGCTTCCCGAATTTTTCTTGCTTCCGGATTGTCTTTCGGTCAAAGACAAAAGGAGAATATTGTCCATCATATCCGAGGTTTCCTTGCTTATGTCAAAAATGGTCCTGTCGCCAAGCTTGCAGGCGTTCTTTAGATAGATGGTATTGACCCCCTGAAAACCGTCCGTAACTTCAAAAGTCATGTGTTCGTTTGAAACCGAAAGCCCCGATTGCGATCTCAAGGCAAGACCGAGCGAGTTTATGAACGCAGGGTTCAATATCCTCCCGATGTTCAAACCCTCGACCGGCTTTTCGATGATAACTTTCACGACGGGTCCGTTCGTGCCGCTGAAAAGTTCCTGAGCGATCGCGTCAATTTGTGCAAATTCGCAGGTACATACGTTTTCGAAAATCATTTCAAATTTGGCCATTCCAAAGTGAACATCGGGGCAATCTTCATATATGCGAAATCTTCCCGCCAGATTGTTTTCCGCAAATTGCCATTCCCGATCGACTAAGAACGCTATGTTGTGTCCGCCCGTTGCAGGCACTGCGCTTTTTAGTTTGTTTTCCGCTTCCGATATCTTCAATAAAATATCTTCTTTTTTTATTCTCGCCGTGATCAATACTTTCATTCTTTACACCTCTCATTTCTATGTTTGGCAGATCCTATTATTTGGATACACCGGCCTGACCGGCTCGCACGGGAAACGGGCAGACCGGCATATCCAACGTTTCAAAGAACATTCCGTGTAATGTATCAATTGAACGGCATTTTGTCAATGACCACAGAGAACAATTCGATCCCCGCTGTAGTATTTTTATGTCGAAAATCAGACAATAGAAAAAAGCGATCGCGTTGATCGCTCAGGTTGTTTCATATTGCATTGTTTATGTCGTCTTGCCCAAGCTAATCTTCGGAATCCCCATTTTACCAATGATTATCTTTTAGGGTCAGCTTAACCAAGAAGCCTGTCCAAATTCCACCGACCACCAGCAAGGTTCCGACAAAAGCAAGTTCTCCGGGATACCTTTCGTGTATGTGCCATAGCTTTGTGGATATTATCCAGTATATTCCTGATGCAAACAGTAGAGCAACTAATCCGGCGCGTTTCCTTGCCAGCTTTCTCCCGTTTTTTCTGTCCACGAGCAATGTCGCCCCAATCACGGCTGTAAGATAAAAGCAGGTAGCCGCCAAGATCAATCCTAACATTTGGTCCATTGAATCCGCCTCCTAAAAACTTCCGTTTTGATGCATAACAATTTATAGCAAATTTCGATCTGAAGGTCAATGATCACAGACAGGCACTTATTCTGAAGAGGAAAGTAAATTGTCATACTGAACCTGCCTACTCGCCTTGCCATAGCTTCGGCGTAGCGCAGGCCGGACAGGCAGGCTCGTTTCAGCATCTTCGTTTTTCCATGGAAAATACCGAATCAAGCCTGCCCATTCACCATGGACAGAGAATCTGCCTTGAATCACGTTTCTAAGTACTTCGTGGATTCCCGTTTTCACGGGAATGACAAAACAAGCGAACTACAAATCCGTTTTGATACCGAGTAAGCTACAACACTCAATACATTTCAACATTTCCGTTTTTTCGCCATAAGAAAAAAGGTTAAGTATCTTCCACTTCCAGGTGGAGAAGCTTAACCAGCTCTTTAAATCTTGTTCTTATTGTGACTTGTGTGATCCCGGCTATTTTAGCCAGTTTTTTTTGTGTTACTTCGGTATCGAATCTTGTGTTTCTTGACGCTATATATATGGCCGATGCTGCAATTCCCTCCGGCCCCTTGCCTGAAATCAGATTAAGCTCTTCCGCCTGCCTTATGATCTCTTCGGCTTCCGATTGGATGCTTTTATCCGGGAATTGAAATGGCGAACAGAATCGCGGAATGAATTCTGCGGCGGAAGGCGGAAGAATTCCAAGTTTCAGTTCCGAGATCAAAGCCCGATAGGATCTTCCGATCTGCAGTTGCGGTACGCGCGAAACCGTTGCGATCTCATCAAGCGTCCGCGAAACCCTGTGCTGTTTGCACGCTGCATAAAGACTGGCTGTCACCATCCCCTCAATGCTTCTTCCGCGTATGATGTTGCCCTCAACGGCCTTGCGATAGATCACCGCCGCGGTCTGCTGGATCGATTCCGGCAATCCCATGGCCGAGGTCATCCTGTCCAGTTCTCCCAGAGCAAAAGCAAGATTTCTGTCTTGAGGATTTCTGATCGTGATACGCTTCTGCCATTTTCTCAGCCTGTCCATGCTTGCAATGGTTTCCTTCGAAAGATATTTTCCGCCCGAGTCTCTGTTCTTCCAGTCGATCATGGTTGAAAGTCCCTTGTCGTGGACAAGAACGCTCGAAGGAGGACCGGTTCGCGCTTTTTTTTCGGCGTTATATGAATTCCATTCAGGACCCTGGTCCACCTTGTTCTCCTCCAGGACAAGCCCGCAATCACGGCATACGATCTCAGCCCTCACATGGTCGTGTTCCAGGTTCCGGCTTTCGCATTCCGGACATTTGATCACGTTTTCCCGAAGGCCCGTCTTCCGCCCTTCTTTTCCGCTGCGGATCTTTTCTCTGATCACAGCGCGCTCTCTCGCAAGCCTCTCATTTCCGTTCTCAGTCGAAGTTTCCCTGGTCTTCTCAATTTCCATCGTTCGATCGCTTTTTTCCGATAACAATGAACAATTATTCATATTTATACCTCCTTTTTTGTTTCAGACAATATTACCAAGATAGAAGAAAATCTGTGCGGTGTCAAACCCCGAAAATGCATGAAAAAAGACCGCCGGTTCATTTCGTGCGGTCCGAAGATAGTCTGTTTATGGCTTCGTGGATCTTTATGGCCAATCCCCTATAATATGGCTCAACCTGTTCGAGTTCCGTGAAAAAACACGGTTCATAGACGAATTCCGTCCCTTCGCCTGTCAGCATGGCATTGATGCCCAATTCTCTGTCCAATGCGGTCCTGAAATCCGTGCGATAGACGACCGCTTTTCTCACCGTCGTGATGGCGATCCCATATTCGACGCAAGTTCCGCTGTCGGAATCGGGTCCGTCGGCATTGCCGACAAATATATATTCGGGATCAGAGCTTGATTCCCGGCAGCTTTTGACGATGGCTTTCACGTCAAAGCTTTTGCCGTTAAAAGCCTTCAGAGCTTCTCGTTGAGGAAGCATGACCTCATAGCCCAATTCTTTCAGATATTTTTCAAGATTCAGATTGTGAAGCCGTTCACCTGCGCTGAAAAGCCCTCCTGCCAGATATATTGTTCTCATTTCACATTCCTCCCTTTTTTCTTTCTGCATTCTAGGCTTTGGCAGGCTTCGTGTCAATTCATGCAGACTTCGTCATTCCTTATTATGCCATAGAAAAAAGGACACGTTCTGTCCTTTTGGTTTTATTCTTTGTTTATTTGACGATCCCTTTCATCAGCTCTTTCTGTTTGGGAATGGGTCCCTTCCCCTTTGTCCAGTCCAGCAGATCCTGCAGAGTGAACAATCCGAAATTATCATTGTCCTGATCATACTGGTTCAGCCAATAGAGAACTTCCTTTTCGCTATCGTCTTTCCATCTCGGAGACAAGCCGAAATATAATTTGCCGGCTGCCGCAAGCTTCTCGCTCGCGCCCTCCTTTTTAACCGCTTCCTCCAGTCTGGCTTCGCTCATATCCGCGTCATACATCTTTTTTTTGATCTCTTCTGGAACTCTCGACGCGATCGCGATGATCAGCCCCGGGGCCATGAGGAATTCGCTTCCTCCGAAATAAATCGCAACGTCTTTTATGCTGAATGCCTTAAAGAGATCTTCTATGAATTTTCCGTGCTCGTTTTCGACAATGATGCCGAAAGACTTGTTGTCCCATGCCGCTGACAGCGTTTTGGGATGTTTCTCGAGTCCGTAATTATTCCATCCGGAATGTTTTACATAGAGCAGCTCGGGCTGGAAAGTCAGACACGTATGCGTTATGCTCCTCTCAAAGAAGAAATCGCTCCGGTTGAAGATCCTGACTGTTCTGGCTCTTATGCCAACTTTGTCGTTTTCCTCATCGGACTTGATCCCGAACAGCGAGCCTATCCGTCTTGCGATCAAATACAAGATGTTCATCGGTCCGAAACCATCTTCGTCGGGAATGTCTGCATTGATCCCGAGATATGAACGCATCTTTTCGATGCCTGTTTCATGCTCGCAACACGCGTCCGAGCTGAAGTTTATTCCGTACAGTCTTCCTTTCTCATCATATATTAACTTCGGTTCTAATCCTGCTTGCATAGTCTTGTCCTCCAAAATTCTTGTCATGACTTCTTCATAAATAGTCTACTACGTTATTACGCTCCGGAAACTCGTCGTTCCAAATGAAGCAAGTTCCGCCCAGTCTATGGCCACTTTCTCTCCATCCCAGAATACCATAGGGATCTTCCATGAAGAAAAATTTGACCCTGAACAGATAGTCGCGCTATTTGGATCCAGATGTCCTCCGGTCTCGTTGTGGAACTTCAGTTCCATCAGCAGCCGTTCGGGCAAAGTCATGCCATAAAAGGCTTTTGCTCCGAACTCCTTTTTGGAAATATTTTTCAACTCTTCATCGGAGTCGATCGCATCTTTCACCCATATGGCATAGGCGCCTTTCGCCGCCTTTCTTTCCGACCGGACGAAATCATCGTCGATCCCTTCGCTGAAATATTTCCACACACCGAACATTCGATCGCACTTCTCAAAGAGATTCCGCATCGTCATCTCCGGAATGACCACGATTAGCCGATCAAACCCCGCTGCTTTTTCGGGGATCTTTATCCCTGATAAATCGACGTTAATGTCGAAAACATTCCGATAAAACGTCTGCCAGTCCGATATATGTCCTGCATTTGTTACCATGTCTATCACCTTTTACTTGTATATTTGCAGAATAGAATACTTCTCTTCCTGCGTCATATAAACTCGATTTTTCCAGTTGATATAGCGCAGGAAGATTGGCTTTCTTTTAAAGAGCTGATAAATCTAGCCATGATTTTTCATCATGACATATTATATTAGCATATTTTAAGCTAAATGTCAATGACAGACTGGATCAAAGACTGGATCAAAGAATACTCTCCTGATATGTAATATTTGAGGTGTGTATTAAAAAAAGAAGGTAAAGAAATGCTCTGTTTGCTTCCTTTTCCCTTCTCTTTGCCTATGCTTTTTCTCTGAGAGCTTTGAGCTCCCATTCGGTCGTCCCCAATTTCTCCAGGGGTATCCGACCTTCAATCGAGTGCATTATTATGAAATCAATTTTATATTGTTCCGGGTCTTTCCTCGCGGATGCAAGCCAAAATTCAGCGCTTCGCTTATGGGCTTCTCTCACAAGATCACTGATCTCGCTGATCGATATTCCAATCGCGTCAAGTGACGAGTGTGCTCGCTTCATGTCACTGAGCAAGAAATGGATCTTGAACAGTTCAGGCTCTCCTCTTATCGATGCAGCCCAAAACTTTGCGCTCGACATATATGCCTGTTTCTCAAGGACATTAAGTTCGTCGCTTGACGTTCCAATTTCCTCAAATGAAACATTTGCATTTTTTACATGTTCGCGTGTAAAATCGACCATAAACATCTCGGGCCTGACCCTTGCCAATCCAAGCCAATATTCTGCCCAAGCGATCTCCTTTTCCCTGGTCAATGCCACGATTTCTCTGCTTGGTTCGGAATTGCTTACCTGCGGTTTGCTGGTCAAGGATATCAGGGAAACGTAATATTTTCCCCTCGCACTGATAGTGGTTTCATCCGTCGACGAAAATCCGTCTTTTTCCATTTTAATGGATATCTTCCACGGGTCGCCGCAGATCCAATATCTCTTTACTTCAGCTTGAGATATTGAAATAACCGGACCCTGATTGATCTCTTCAGTGGCTATAGTCTGGTATTCGGTCTTCAGCAGGCAAGCCGGAACATCGAGTTTGAACTCGCCATTTTTGTCCGACTTTGTCGCAACCGATATTCCCACTTCATTTGAAACGGTAATATTCATTCCTTCGACCGGAGAGCCGTATATCTCACTTACGATCCCATTGAAGTGATAAGGATCCCTATTCTCAGGTTTCTGCTTCCAGTCTTGGTACAGATACGTTCCGCCGGCAATAATCAATGCGCTGATCACTAATGCTGCAAGAATTCTTTTGTTCTCTGGTTTCATAATCATCTCCACCTCCGTGGGGAAATTGCCATTAATTGTTTACCGGCAAATTTTCCACGGACATGAAAATTTCATTGCTTTTTCAACGAGCAGATTTATTTACATAAACTTTGATATAGTCACGATTTTTGCATCATGACATGCTATACTAGCATATTTCAAGCTAAATGTCAATATCACAACAAACGCACATGAAAACAAAGTTCCAATAAAAAATGGGCGATAAATTCGCCCGCTAGCTCCCGATTTGATTTGGATAGCCGTTAAATTCGCGATAAATATCTCTTATCATATAGCCGATGGATGCCACGATACAACCGTAAAATATCGACATACTGACAACCTCCGCATTGTTTGTGGCGAGCATGCGAATGCTTGCGCTTATCAAAACAGCAATAAGCAGAACGCCAAGTATTATATCCATCACGACGTATCTCCTGTGTTCATTGTCCAAGCCAATGCCTCCTGGATGAACTTTATATTAAAACCGAGACTTGTCAATGATATTATCGCTGATCGGAAACACATTCGCCGAAAACAGTTTGCATTCAAAAAAAACAAAAACTCCCTCACGGGGAGCTTTCTGTCGGATTTTGATGATTGGTTCTTCCAAACCAAAAAATATAAGAATGTATTACTATTTCTTTTTCTTTTTGGCCGCCTTTTTCACCGGTTTCTTGTCTTTTGCGACCGGCATTGTTTTCACCGGTTTTTGATCTTTTGCAACCGCAGGCACCGGCTTGGTTCCGCTGATAGCCTCCGCGGCTTTGATAAGACGATCCATTTTCACGTTCAATATTACAAGCTGTTTCTTCACGTCATCAATGGCGCTTTTGCCTGCATTACTCACTGAACCCGCATTGGCAGGATTACGAAAATTATCTTTCTGATATCTATCTCCCCCTCGTTCAGTGCCTGCGTTTTTCTTGGCCCCGAAACAAACGCTGCAATACACCGGTTTGCCGTCAGTCGGCCGAAAAGGCACCTCGCAGGGCTTTCCGCACTCGGCACAAATTGCCTGATGCATCGTCACCGGACGGCGATCTCGCCCCCCGAATCCGCCTCTTTGATCCCCAAACCGTCTTCCTTCATCATGTCTGAAATCTCCCATAATATTTATATATTAGTTATTATATTCAAAGTATGCACTATTTTCATTTAAAAAGCAACCGAAAGCATAAAAAAAGATTGAAAGACGCATTTATCTTTCAATCAGCTGCATATTATTTGTCTGCAGACTTTTTTTTGCACGCAGAACTCATCGAGTTGGTCAATGAGCTTATGGCAGAAACTTTCAAAGTTGCCAGGATTGCCGATTATGGCGAATGCGCCCAGGCTCATGCTTATTGCCCGGACACTCACATCCAAAATGGGATCCCTGATGTCATACCACATAATTTCTTCCGTCGCTTCATTTCCACGAATAGCCGTACACGTTGCCGCTTCCAGCGAAAGGCCGCTTTTCTTCCAGTCATGCTCCATGACAAACCTTGCAAATCTTCCTTGATTTTCTTTTGTCATTTCTTCCTGCGGATAGAGATATACGTATATCGACTTTTCATGGTCATTGCCGCTTATCCATATATGCGCGGAAATTTTATATTCCCTGCCCAGGCTTGATCTCAATGTGGCATTGTGTTCGCACTGAACGATGGCCATCGGATGAATGAATCCGCTTGTGGAATTGAAACCCATCCTCACCTGCCTCTCGCTATAGGCCATGGCTTCGCAAAAGTCGGAGAAAAATCCCCTGGACTCCGCATAGCCCTCTTTTACAGTCCGATAATCATCCTCGAATTTCCGGTTAATAGTCTCTAATTCCGAAGCGGTTATTTTTGTTCTGGCGCACTCTTCTATAAATCCCCTGAATCGCGGATCATTATCATTGAAATAACTCGCGTCACCTTCGTATTTTCCGATATGCCAGTTCCTGGGATGCGCATTCAGCTCCGAAAAATTGTTCGGATGGAATGCAGGCTTGTATTGTGCCAGATCAAATCCGTTATTTACAACTCCCATAGATCCAAATCTTATTTTCCTAAATTTCATTATCAAAAACCTCCTGTCATTCTTTTCTGTTTTGATCTAAATTTATCTACGCTATTATTTTAACGAACACTAAGTCTGTCATGTCATAGATAGCATGACGTGATAGTATAGCATTTTTGTTGCGTTTAGTCAAGCATTTATTCGCCTTTTTCAAACATGCTTTTGACGATAAACAGCCTCTCGAATAGGCGTCATTATGATCCGGAAATGAAAAAAGAGAGCATGGTAACTCTCAATGTTTTTATGTGTTTACGCCGTGGTCGGAATTTGTCCGGCTTCCTTCTGTTCGTTTATTATGTCCTGGTAATACGCCGATACCATCAAAAATACGAGTGCGAACAGAAAGTTCAAAAAGAATGCGGCGGCTGATGCATCGCCCACGATTATTCCGTATATATTCACACGGATATAATTTTGCATCAGATCTGCATTGGATGCCAATCCCATCAGCAAAGTGACGCCCATTGCCATTCCAAGTTGTATAAAGCAGCAGATCATCGCAGCAAGGTCCATTTTTTTATAATCATTCTTTGTCGGGATCGCATATATTGACAATCCCGCGATCGATACAGCCAGAATGCCGAGACTCACAAGACCCGCGATCGACAATATCTCACGGATGTCTTTTCCCTTATAAAAGGATGCCGCCGCTACTGTGGCAATTATGATCATTCCGATCGCAAATGACGGCCACATGGACGCGATCACCTTTTTTTCCGATTCAGTATGCTCTATTTTTCCGCTCATAATATTCCTCCTTTGAATACAACAACCGAACACCTTCCTGTCGGTTTCGTCTGATCGCCTCCGACATCTCTGTCAGAAGCTTTTCTGAGCCTATAAATTATTATAGATTCGGAAAAAAATAAAGGAAGATGTTTGGTATGTTTTACCAAATATTTACGGTCTGCTCGGTTTCCCCAAGGACCTCGATACCGATCTCTCCGGGACTCTCCAGGATTTCCTTTGCCAGCCGCGGCAGATCGTAGTCTTCATATACCCGCATCCTCTCCTGGTCAAAACTGGCCAATGACACATGCGTCTTGTCGACAGATGTGACAATTCCCATATACTTGCCCTGGTCATGGATCTCCATAACGAATATGGGATCTCTCTCGGGCAGGTCCCTGAAGATCACTCCCTTCCGAGCCTCCATAATGATCGGAAGGAGCTGAAGAAGTTCCGACTTTATTGCCGATAATATGCTTTCCGAGTCCACTCCGCTTTTCTTGTGATCGTTGATCTTTTGCTGCATTTCTTGCAATTCAGCCATTCGATAGCCGGTGAGGCCGTTGACTGATTTCGGAGTGACATCAATTTCACTGCTGTGTCCCCACGACTCAGTGTATATGATGCAGTCCTGGGTTTTCAGCCTTATCACCATTTTCTTCAGCGATATGTTGGCATTGCTTCCGCCAAAGAGCGTCTCGACCTGCAGGATCCTGTATATCGCTTCGGAAGGAATTAGAACATACATTCCATCCAGAACTTTATACGTGAATCCCCCGAAAGACCGCGGAACGCAGAATCCTCCGACAAATTCGATCTTATCCATTATTTCGCTCATTCTCTTTTCACAAATGAAATCAACGCGCTCCAGAATGGTGAATCCGCTCACTCTTGCTTCCTGCAAAAGTTTGTCAATAAGATCACTCCTTGTGCTAAATACACTTTCAGCATCTTTGCGGTCCAAATTGCCCGCCCGACTGTCTATTTTTTTGATTTCGTCCACCATTTGCGGGATTCCCACATATCTATTCTTTAATAATTTTCGCAGTTCTGAAATTTTAGTTGTCATATTCGATCGACTCCTAGCCTGATACTTTTATTTTCTCGAAGCTATGGATCAGAAATATACTATTTATTCGCCAGATCCATAACTTCGAGATTTCATCTTCCCTTTTTCAATGAACATACATATTTTTACATTGCTGTAAATTTATGATTATTGTCATAATGTTTGCAGTATGACAGATTAGTTTAGCACATTTTAAGCCAAATGTCAATATATAGCAATACGCAACGTCTCTAAACGGCATAAAAACCCATACGGATAGATGCTTAAACTTCTATAAACAAAAAATGAAGCCGAGTTACTCGACTTCTTGTATCTTATTTAGTGGTGGAGTGTATCGGCAAGAATAATATTCTATCGAAAATGATGGATGGAGTTTTTCAATTTCCTTAATAGCTCGAGCCTCATCATAGAATTTTCCGCATTCTTGCCTCAGCTCATCATCATCCGCTTTGCCATCCTTGGCAAGATTTCTCGCTTCTTCAGTTAGTTCAACGACGATCTCGGCTGTCGGATCGCAATATTTTTCAACTATTCCGCCGTCTTTCTTCTCGTAAACAGTAATTACACTGTCAGACCGCTCAATGGCGATGCCAAACTCCAGAAGCGGAAAGATTCTTTCCATAAAGAATTTTTCGATCTCATCGTTCTTTTCCGCGCTTCCGCCCTTTAAGACAACTTTCATTTCATTTCCTCCGTTCTAATCTATGTACTACGATGATACAGCTTAGCGGGATTTAAGCCAAAAGTCAAGTATTATTCAAAACAAAAAAACGCCCTTCCGACGTTTTATCACTTACTCCCAAAAGTTCTCGCTATCGCATCTGCGGACGATCTATTTCCCGAAAACTATTTTTTCAACATTGAAAGTCCCGAGTTTTTCCGCCTCAAAATACCCTTTGATGGCTGATTCCATGAAAATTCCTTCTTCCAGCCAGTCAAAGATCCACTCGCCCGCATACTTCGGGTCTTCTTGTTCGACACCGGCGCCTGTTGCCAGAAGCCATGTTCTGTTGAATTTTTCCTGCGACCCGATAGGTGGCGCCATGATTATAGGCATTCCCAAACCCGCATAAAAACTCAATTCGCTCGGCTTGGTCCAAAGAATATCCGTCCTTCTTAGAACGTCATTGAATTTTCTGAAATATGCCTCTTTGTCATCGGCAAAAATTATCTCGATCCCTTTTCCGATCTCACTGCCCAAACCCAGATCTTTTATATTGCTTTCAAAAAAACAATTCACATCATTATTAATACCGGCTATCAGGTTTAAATGGATCTTTTTGCCGATTATTTTCTCCGCCAGGCTTTTCAAAATGTCCACACCAAGTTCTTTTTGGGCTCCGGCGCCGCCAATGGCAAAAGTCAGGGACAATTTCCTCTTTCCTGCGCGGCAAGACAGCTCCTCCCTGCTCAGTTCTTTTGCAAGCTGATATTTTCCGATATGCTTCTGTTCCGGATCAAGATTTGCAAGGCGCGTGCAAAGGTCCTCCTTCAAAATTCCCATTTTCTCGTCTCCCAGATTTTCAAGAGGCAAAGGAAATCCGCAGAGGTATATTCTGTCTTCCGGCACTCCGTACAGTTTCAATCTTTCCACAACTCTGTGATTCGGCGCCAGATATTTTATTTTGCTCCGATTCGGCTCATAGGGCGCCCAAGCTCGGCTGATGTCTGCATCACAGACTACCAGATAAATATCAGGAGAAAAGCCATGGATTTCCGCCATATAAGCAGGAACAAAAAAAGTTGAGATCAGAGGAATGTCTCTTTTTTTCAGTTTTTCCACAAAGTGCTTCCCCCACCCCTTTTTTATGAGGAGGATCGAACTTAAAAGCTGAAGATTGGACCTTGAGAGATCCCTTTTTGGATAGAATTTCGGTATGGCCTGGAATTTATCAAAAATGTCAAAGGCATATTTCCCGATGATCGGGAAGTTCTTGAACCGGGAAATGAAATTATAAAACCTTTGGCTCTCATGCCAAATTTTTACATCTTCTTCCGGGATGTCCTCATAGGCGTTGGCGTTGATGACTTTTCCGCCGAAAGCCAGATGTTTCAACGGATATGCCGCTCTTTGGTGTCCGTATCCCATGTCAACCGCCACAACCCAGGCTTTGTTGTTTTTTTGTGTTTCCATACTGTGAATTTTATCACAACTCTTTCAACCAATCAATTGCCAATGCTGTTACAATGCCGCAATATGACCGGTGCCCCAATGTCCACAACAGGCATGCTAATAATATTCTTTTATGGATATTTCACATCTGCCAATCAAATACTTGGCCCTTCATTCGCACCCTAATTCGTTTTGTCTTTTTATTGACGGTAATTTCCAGAACATCTTGCAAAGCATCCGTACTTTGATTTGCATCAGTTTCTCCTTCTTCGCATTTTGGCGAAGGAAATCGTTCAATGGCGGTTAACAAGGCATCGAACGCTTCTTTTCTCCGATCCGGTGACATAAAACTCACTGCTTTCGTTTCCTTTATGCCGGAATACTTATTTCTTTCTCGGCCCAAGGCATCTAATAATTCTGCAGTATCTAAGGGACTAAAGTGCAGGACTGATATCAGAATGTTGCCATCATCTTCTTTTCCTGCCAAGACAACATTATCGCAACCGCCCTGACCGAGGCTGAATATCTTAAATTCATCCTCCTTGCATTTAACATCTTCCGCAGAGAAAGTTTTCCCTTCATTCATAGAAACTATCAAACCGTTTTTTTTCGCTTCAATTACATCGCGCGGTAAATAATCGCTGATTTGATCGCCCAATTCAATTGCTCCCGATCCGGCAGTGACAGATTTTTTTATATTTTCAGTTATGCAAACAAGAATATCCTCTCCGGGATGCCAATTCGACAAATATCCTTTTTCTCTATTGCTCTGAATCATTTTTCTTTCGCCTTCAAGCAATATTTCAAAAGAACCGGGATATATTTCCCTAAAATAATCTTCTCGCTGCGACAAGTAGGCGTTAATTGCAGTTTGAAGCTGCGGATGCTCTTGATTTCGTTCCGGTTCCTTGATTTCTGCATCTTGTCCGTTTGGTATTTCTCTCATAATTTGCATAATAATTAAGTTTACCAAATTATACCAAAAAACCATCCAAAAAGCTAAATAAATTGAACCCAAATTTATGTAATCCAAAAACTGAGAAGAGTCTCGGATTAAATTGATGTTGATCGATGGCTGCCATCCCGGACAGAAATCTCATGGTTTCTGACACTTTCCCATTTGAGTCCCGCATGTCAAAAAAAATGGCGCGTACTTACCGCCATTTCCGTTTTATACTCCGGCTGGATTGTTGATGTTAGAACCGCGTGCCAAGAGGCCAGTAATTTATGACAAAACGCCAATCCAATTTCGCATATGTCGCAATATGTGGTATAATATCTCAAGTACATGCATAAAAATTAAGATTTGTGTGTAAAATATTTTTTCGGGATTTGTCCGCAAGAATTTGATGAAATTTCATATTCGAAGATGTGAAATTCTTTAACTATAATTTATAAAATTATACAAACATGACCTAAGCCTAAAACAGATAGTGCCACTCAATCACCTAAAAAATAAATATGTTTAAAAACTTTAAAAACTTTTTCTCCATCTACGTATTTGCTGCGTTTGTGATAATGTCATTTTCATATGTTCTATTTTTTGTTGCCGACAATACTTCGAGGTTTAATGATAATTTTTATGACTCACGATTCCAAGGGATAGCGCAGCCTTTTGATCTGGTGGAGACCACCAATGCCGCAGGCATTTTGCGAGTAATGGGAACCAATCATCCAAATCTCTGGTATAACCAAGCGGAGATCGATAAGCTGCGTTCGATTATTCTTGGAAGTGAGCCGGCGGTAAAAAAAACCGAACTGGTTAATATCTACAATACCAAGGTAAAAGGAGCACTGGCGGTTAATGCGCCTACTAATTGGTTTACCACGGAAGTGGATAACTGCAACTGGATTAATAATGCGTGTACATACCCTGCAGTCACAAACTGGAAAGATTCATATTTATTGGCCTTGCCGCTGGGAGCAGCCAATATGAAAGCCGGCGCCTCGTTTATGATCGAGCCGACATCGGCGAAAGCTCAAAGGATCAAGTCTGCAATATTAAGCTTTTCGGCATATCCTGCCTCAAAGCTCTATGATCCGCAAAATACCGGACAGGCGATATGGCCGGTAGCATGGTTATATGATCTGACTTACAGTTATCCCGGACTTTATACTAGCGAAGAAAAAGTAAAGATCGAGGCCTTCTTTTCAGGAATAGCAAATGCCATGAAGAACGCACAAGGCAATGGATATCTCCCGATGTGGAAAAAGGTTCAAGACGAAAACGGCACATTAAGAGAAGGCTACGAAAACTGGTTCGCCTTTTATGCGGGACAAGGCGTTGTTTTGTCCTTAGTGGGAAACAATCAAACTTTATTGGATTATTTCAGCAAAGGTCCATCAAGTTACAATACGCTATGGTTCACTCCCACCAGCCAGGGCGCCACAGGCACAAACCCTTCCACTGCCAGCAATATCAGGGATCTCTATCAATATGTTAATGGGATGGTTTATCCAAGCGGCAAAACGTGGGATTACTATGTCCGCATAAATGACGGCAATAAATTGTATCATGAATTCAGCTTGTGGGGCGTTTATTTAGGCCTGGAAGCGGCTGCACATAACGGCTGGAACGGCTGGAATGAAAACATTGTTAATGGCAAGCCGGCCATGAGACGCGCCATTGACTGGCAGATACAATATCATCCCATGCTGCAATCAGGAGGCAGATACCCTGCCGGGAAAGCGGCTTTTAACATTAGGCGTTTCTATAATTCATCTCCCATAATACAGAACTACGTTAACGGGGTTAATGGAAGCAAGATCGACGAGACCGGCCACTCTTATATATTCGGAGATTTTGGCAGAATATTTATGTATCCGATGTATAGCACTTCTTCATGTGTTGCATCATGGAAATGCGAGTCCCCTCTTAATGGATATGAATATGACGGATGCGGAAACAGAAGATTAAACGCCGCCTGCAACGCCACGACAAGCACCAATCTTGCGCCTAATTCCAGCTTCGAATCAGACCCGAACACGGATTATTATACCAATGGAACCGCCGCTTTCACTTGGGCAACCGACTCATATCATGCAGGAACTCATTCGATCAAGATCGTATCTTCGCAGTCAACCGCCCTAACTCGCTGGATGTCCAGAACCACCAAGATCGCGGCCACTCCAGGCAAAACATACGCCGCATCTGCGTGGATGAAATCGAATGTTTCAGGTAAAGTCAATTTTGTGATAAATTTCTGGAACGCGTCGCAAACTTATTTGGGCGGATTCGAATCAACTTATTTGACTACAATAAATACCTGGAAGCAGCTTTCGACCCAAGGAATAGCTCCTGCCAATGCGGCTTACGCCAGAGTTGAATTCAGGCTCTATGGCCCGGGAACATTATGGTCGGATGATGTAAACGTGACGATAAAATAAAAAAATAGAATATTCCAGGCCTATGTAAAAACTGCTTTATTATATAAAAATACGCCCGAAAGGCGTATTTTTATTTTGCTCCCCTTCGTGGACAAATTCAGAACTCCGAGTTGGAGCAATATTGAAAGCGAACTTCAATCAAGCGGGATATTAAATCTATTTTTCATGCACTATTATTCGAACGAATAAACTAAATATTCGACAACCTACAAAAAGCGTACAGTTAGCAGTCAAGAATTGACTGATAATTCCTTAGGAAGTAAAATATATAAACAAGTAAGATATATAAAGAGTATCTTGCTTCAAAAAATATAGAGAAAAAATCAAGAAAGGAGTGAGAAAATGACAATGTTTGAAGTTGGGAAAGTAATTAAGGTGAATGGAGAAAAAGCAAAGGTGCTGGGAAGAGTAAACTATTCCAGTCCATTACCAGAGTATTCCATTGAAATGCATGGCAGATCTTGGCTGGAGCCGACCGAGCAGGCGTGGAGGTTGTGGAAAGAAGTAGGAGGTGAAGGGAATCCCGTTGTGGAGGCAGTTAGAAATTCTGAGGCCGATTTGACAGGAGTCTATGGAGATTTTCATATTATCAGTCATGGCATAGCGACTGCGACGGAATCCATCGGTAACGCCTGGGGAGTAGAAGTTGGGGACAGTGTGGAGTTGTGGCGAGGTAAGAATATGGCCAATGAGGAATGGCCGCTATTCATTGTTGAGCGCAATAAAAGCGGAATTACACTATGGATCGGCCAATATGTAACAGTAATATAATAGTTTGAAAAATCAAAGGGATGCGAAAGCGCCCTCTTTTTTTATAGTATAAAATCAAAAGGGGGCTTTTCAGTCCTCTTTAAACGTTGCAGCGTTAACTCTTGCTCCGCGCATCAAGAACCCGGGCAAAGACTTCTGCGATTTTTGCAATATTATGATGATGATATGAAAATACGAATAACAAAGATTTCATATTAATTTAATTGTTATATAGATCTAATTGTTTGACTCACTAGCGATCGCCGACGGATTAAATCCTTTAACGATCAGCCAAACCGCAAAAACCATTTCTTGAATGGCGATCGGGGCTGCCAACAATAACAGATTGCCTGAAGGTTCTGAAATTCTTTCGCCAAACGCGAGCAACAAACTCATCAAAAACAGCAAAGCGAGCCCGACCAGACCCCAAGCGGATAGCCAGCGAGGGATGAGTCTTGCTCGATACATAATATAATAATACAAAGATCCGCCTATGCAGAAAGCGATCACTCCAAACACGAAACCCGCCCAAACACGTACTTCGAGAATCAGATGGCCTAGGACTTGAAAAGCTGGAGCAGCCTGAGACCCTGCGCTTATATATTCCTGGCTTAATGACAGTAGAGAAAGTAAACCAAGCGCACTCACAAGATAGAACACTCCTTCAACAAGCCTGAAACCAACTGACCCAAGAGCCAGGCCTTCATTGTATTTCCGTAATACCGGATACAGAGACATCGCGATGCCAGCGCTTCCGACCGCCGCCATAAACGAAAAAATCGCTCCCAGCACGATCATGTTCTTGTTTGCAACTATCTGAACAAGGTAGTCCGAAGCGCCTATGATAGACCCTATAAGACTGTTAGCCAGAAATCCTGACACTGTCGCAACTATAAATAATGCTCCCGTAATTACTGCGATCTTTTTGTTTGAGTCCCTTTCGTTTGTATTCATATTTTTTTATTAACTACTCGGGGGCAAGCCCCCGAGTTTCCCACAACGGGAAAGATTCTAATACAATACTGCTTTCCATCTCGGAGGCAAGCCTCCGAGATTTCCGCAACTTAATAAATTATTTAAGGGATTTCTCAATCGCTATCACTCATTTCGAAATGTCTAAAAAGGCATGCCGCGATTCAAAGTTATTTATGATAATATTTCATTTAGTAAATTTTCCGACTATCACTTCACTGCATAGTTAGCCGCAGCAAACTCATATTGATCGATGAATATTTTCTTGAAAGGAATAATAGAGTTGATTTCATAGAACACTAAAATCGCTTCTCGATATTCATTTTCATCAACACTGCGATATGAAAGCGGTGCTTTTTGATTGGCCAAAAGCAATGCGTTTGCCATAAGCCTGGACGTCCTTTTATTTCCATCTTCGAATGGCTGAATGTAACTGATGCCAAGAATGGCGATAAGGGCTTTTGCAAATGACGACTCCACCTTTGATATGGCGCCGCTAAGCGCCTCGACGGCTTCGGAAATTTGATATCCGTTATCCAACGGCTGATATTTTGAGCCGACAACGCCAACGGGTTTTCTACGAAGTCCGATATCGATGCTCAAATTCTTCACAAGAATTTCATGGAGCTTCTCCAGATTAGCGCGTGTCAGTGTCTGGAATTGATCCTTACTCTGATAAATGAAATTAAAAGCATCCTTATGATTCAAGATCATATCCGCTTCTTTTTTTTCGTGTCCCACTGCTTCCTTTTGCTCCAAGATCAGCCTTTCCGTGTCAAGAAGGGTGTAGGTGTTCCCTTCGATCTTTGATGATTTCCATGCCAGTTCAATAACAAGCCGTTCCAGTTCCTTTTTCCGAATGACATCCGACAAATCTCTTGTTCTTTTTTCATATTTCTCTGTCGCTGCTTCAAGCGATTTAATTTCATCTTGAGTAAATATTTCTGACGGCAAGGAAGTTAGGAGATTGAAATTATATCTATTCAATCCATAGCGTTTGTCAGGCTCGATTGCACAATATTTTTTTGCATCAATTGGAATAAATATTCTGCCCAGCTCACTGATTTCATAGCTTGTTGACGGACCGGACCCGGATATTTTCAGTAATTTTGACTTCGTCATTTCAGAGAGCGCACGCTTGACCGTTACAAGAGATATCCCCTCGCCAGATTTAATGAATATTGAATGTATGGCCGATGATGACATCAAGCTATTTTCCAAGACTAAAGACAGTAATTTCTTTTGTTTTTCATTGATATTCATATGGATATTTTATCGTATCATTTAAGCACTTTTATCGTATCATATTGATACGATAAAATCAACTATTTGTGCTTCGCGAAATTTCACAATATCCTTGACTGACACAAAAACACGCCTTTCAGGCGTATTTTTCTTTTGCTCCGCTGGGTGTACGACGTTCGAACCGCTTTGGATGACCTGTAACTTATGATCTTGAAATTATGATGACAATGTTGACGATGATGACGATTATTTTGACGGCTCTCACAGATCGGAAGACTTTCAAAACTTGATTAGATAGAAATTTATGAGTACTCTGTTGTTATCTTGGAACTGGTCAAAAAGTTAGTAGAAAAAGTACAAAATCAGACTTAACTTATAATTATATTAGCAGAAACTAATATTTTAGAGGCTTTTCATTCTTCTGATATTGCCTCGCATTAATTTTATTCAGAAGCTCAAAAAATCCTATTAATCTATAGGCTGTATCAGTAACCTCTTTCTAGGTTAATCTTTGATTATATTCTTCCCCGAAGATATCCTGAAGCTCTTTTATTTGTGTTTTGGTAAGTTGTATAAGTTTATTTTATTTAAGCGGCTGAAAATCCTACAAGCTTAAAGCAACGACAAAGATGATGCAAGGAGGATTGTCTAGACTGAAGAATTTGGCTGATTATTAGAATTAAGTAGATCATTAAATTCAGTATAGCCCCTTGATACCAATCGGTTAATTAAGATTTTTGCCTCTTCGTGCGTATTGTTATCTGGCGCTTGTAGTGCAATAGATAAAATAGTGTTTACTTCTTCTTTATTACCAAGAACAATCCATCCGCCAGGTTGCTCAGCTAAAACAATTTTACTTAAAATCTTTACCGCTTCGATTGGTAACGTTTTTGCCAGTTCCACCAAACGCTGAAATACAAAGTAGTAGGATTGGGTCTTTTTTCCAATATCAAGTGCTTCAAAGTATTGATCGCTACTCCATTTATCATCAAACCTGCCTGAAGCAAACCACCATCCAAATGCCGACATTTCATTTTTATAATCAGCTTTATTGGGTGCAGATTTTGCTACAGCAATTCGACTTTCCCATAACCTCTTCATGCGTTCGAGAATATCATCGTTTAAATCATTCTTTTCATCTTCCAAACTGCGCCCAACAAAATCTAAGGCGTGTCCGCGCAATTCATCATCCGCTGTCCCCCAAAAATTTTTAAGAAGATCATCAGATAACTCAATTTTACCTCTTCCATATTGAAGCATCAGGTGTTCGGCAAGTCTTTCATCTCTATCAGTAAATCTTCTCTTGCTTTTATCCACATTACCAAGGTTTCTAACAGCCTCGCTATAACGCTCCTTTAAAACTTCGAAAGGGTCGTTATAAACTGGCACGTACAGCATCAACGTGTTCCAAGCCGCCATATATAGTTGGTCTCCAAACTGGCCAGGTGGCAAAATCATATCCAGATGATCTAATGTCCATTTTCTATCCATAAGTAGTAACCAAGGGAAAAATCTTCCATAAATTGAGCGCACAGCAACGGATGGATCGTTTTTCGGGTCCAAATGCCATTCCAGTACAGATTTAACTTCAGGCATTATGTCAAAGCCTGTTTTTATTTTTTCTTTACCATCTGGTTGCTTTTCAGTACACCTATATACCCATAAGGCATATTCAACAACCGCATTCATGGCTTCACCGCGTGTGCAGTTAATAGCGGATGTATATGCGTCATCACTGTGCTCCTCGCGTTTACTATCATCTTCTGGTGTGGGATCGGGGTCATGAGTTAAGGGTTCAAGAATTTTCCAGACGCTCTCCCTGAGTTCACAAGGAATAAAATTGTTATTTGCACCTCGTGAAATAAGTGATGCTATTGCTTTTCTCGTCCAACCCCAGTCCGGATCATGATCCATAATTTCGCCCTGCCGATTCGGGATTGTTCGAGGTTGCTCAATTACCCATAAACAAAGCTCGAGCATCTTTGGCCAGTCTAATTCATAACCGTTTTGAGCCAGTTCGTAGAAGGTTTGAATATAGGCCCGTACGTAAGTAGGGTCTAAATACTTGAACCTTTCTGGAATACCCTTAAATTTATCCGGTTTTAGCTTTATAGCAGCACCGAGCTCGCGCCCCAAACCTTCTTTAGTTGGCCCAAATCCATGAGGTTCGTTCTTTAGTTGCCAAGTCTTAAAAAGATTAAGCAGCTTTTCTATATCCATATCTACTAATTCTTGAGCTTTAACCTCGCTAGTCGGGCCAACCCAGCTTGTTGTGTAAGTGACAAAATCTGGGTGTTCTGGCTCGCCGTACTTTTTTATGAATTCGGCATAGCGAGTTTTCCAGCTTTGGGGTAAATCGTCTTTCATATACGACAATTGATCCCTTTGCCACTCCTCCTTGAATCTCTGTTCTTGATCTTTATTAACTGAAGTTTCTTGCTTGCGTTTTTCTATGAGTGCAGTAATTTTCTCAGCTTTTTCAATCCAGCCTAAAATCCTTTCCTGCTGCCCTAATGTTAGCAACCGAAATCCTTTGTTCATCAGACGAGCCTGCTCGTGCTCGTAGTGAGAGTTATCGAAAAGTGATTCGTCCGTCAGATATTGAGTTACTAAGTCCTTAGCTGATTCTAGTGATTTACTTAAAAAATAAAGACCTATACGACGGAAGACGCTCCACTTTCTATCTTCCAACTCGCGTATAAGTGTTTGCAGCTCCGCTGGGTTTTTACTGATGATTTCTAATCCGACGTTACGTACAGCCGTGATTAGAGTATTTTCGATATCATCACGGTCTCGATTTTGCTCGTGGTCTTCTATAGATGGTCTTGAGATATATGAAAAATCTTCGAAATCAATCTCATCTTCTTTTCGTCCCTCGTGTCGAAGTCTTAGGTATTCAGAGAGTAAATCGCAAACAAAATCAAAAGAGCGTTTTGGATTAAGCTCTACCAATCTTTGAAAATCTTTCTTTAAAAACTCATTATAATGCCAGTGTTCCAGTCTAGTTTTTGGATCACGAAGTGGTATATATTCTTGGTCATCTGAGATAGGCTTAGGGTCTGGAAGAATCTCCAAGAACGTCTTTGCAATTTCAAAAGCGGAATCTTCCTCACTATCTTCAATAAATTTATTCATTAACTCAGTGCCGGGTTTCAGTAAACTAGCTTGGAAGAAATCATAATCAGTTATTAACCAGCTTTTGATTTTGTTGGTTAACAAAAGTCTTTTTTCTTTTGGTAAAAGCGAGGTAATTTTCAATAAACTACCCTTTGCATTCGAATTATCGGTATCTTTAACTTCTTGTAGAATTTTGGTAACCAAACCAGGGTTAATTGGAGTCATTTTTTCCAAGTAAAGTGAGGCAGGCCAAGGAATATGCCTCATACCACCGTTTTCGATATCTTGCTCTGGTTCCGGTGCTTCTAAAAAAACAGATTCTTTCTCCAATAAAGGCAACCAATCCGGATTGGTCAACCTATTAAAAAAATGAAAGTGGGTGTTATAATTATTTGGAATCTTTGAGAAAAAAAATTTTGCATCTTCTTTTGTAGGATTTTGTTTTACTGCAAGTTCATCAAGCCTAGCAAGAATTTCAATGTAACAAGTCTCTAAATTATCGAGCACTACATTAAAAACTGTTTCCATTCCAGTCCAAAGCTTATTGAAATCCGCATCAATTTGTCGTGCCGACCTTAATCCAGATCGATGAGCGAATTTCTGCAATCCTTTTTTACCAGACAACCCCAGCCAGATATCAGTGACTTTTTCCGGTAACTTTAACTTCTTACTCACTATCATTATTTTATCTCCATGTATCGCCTGCTTTATTTTCTGGCCACATGTTTCGCAAGATTTATTTTCGAATTTCTGCTCTGCAATAGACTCAAGAACATCATGCAATGAGCTTTCAACCTCTCTCAGTAAGTGAGCAACAAGATGTGCAGTAGACTCGAAAGATGGCTTAGCCTGAACATGCCTACAGGCATCTTTATAAAACGACGCGGCACCAGGACCAACAAGCCTCATCAAACGATCATAGATTATTTTTTGTCGAGGATCACCAAACCTAAAAGGGGTAGGAATTGCTGAATCAAATGAATTTGGAGTATTTTCGTCTGTCATAGCTATATAAATAAGGCCGCTTACATTTTCAGAAGATTTTCGATTACTGTAAATATAGCACTAAGAGTTTAAAACATCAATTAAACTTATGCTTATCCTGATTATCCAAAAATGCCCAAATTAGGCATTTTTGGATAATCAGTTATTGCTGATACGAGCTCCGCGAGAGGGACAATCTCACTGCTCGCCCTTCGACTAGCTCGGGACTACGCTCCATAGGGCTTCCGCCCTCTGGCGCTCTCCGCCAACTGGCGGATCGCTGTCACCCCGAACGGGAAACTCTCGTTTCCCGACCCTTTCCCATTCGAGTCCCTCATTTTACAAAGCAAAATGAACATACCCACGGCTTGACGCCGAGGGTATCTGCTTGGCAGGCTATGCCTGCTTTTTCCATAACGTCTGTTGTGCTAATTCAACTCTGTTTACATCTTGGTTTTTTATGTAGTTTCTGATCTGTCTTAATCGATTATCTGCCTGTTTGTCATTCCGGACTTGATCCGGAATCCTCGTTTTATTTCGTTATTGCTTTACTACATCACTCTTACGAAATGTAACGAAGATCCTGAAACAAGTTCAGGATGACACGACCTAGAATGATAATATGGCAATTACTATATTACAGTTACACAAGAGCTATCGCTCTAAACGCACACACCGGCTAACGCCGGTGGTTTTTGTTATAACAAAAACACGCCCTTTCGGACGTATTTTTTCGCAAATGCCAAGCTGCTATTTTAGAGAAACATTTATATTGTTCACCGTCCCATCATCGAGCTTGATGCTAAGCTGCCAAGTCCCAACGGAAAAGTTTTTGGTTCCAAGATTATAAATATATTGATTGGTAATGGCATCATACCTGAAGACATTTCCGGTATTAGCTTCACCAACTGAGACAGCTTCATCGGTTCCCGTAACAGTATTGCTTATTTTAGTCGCATAGAGATAGGCAGTTGCGTTGGAAATAAAATTGCCATAGAAATCTTTTATCTGGAATTTGATCGGTACTGCACTTCCCAGCTTGGAAACGCTTGATCCGTCCTGCCTCATCGGATCCAAAACCCCGCTGAAGCTGTAATGCACATAGTAATTGATTGTTCTAGTCAAGACGTTCCCCGCATTGTCTTCAGAAGTCTCTGCAAATGTTTTTGCACCGACCGAAGATGTGTTGATCGCTGAACCGTCTGGAACTGACCCGAAAGACGAAGCGACACCGGAAAGATCGTCTTCTGCCAACCAATCCGCCATGACAGATTGACCCAATACATACACCCTTCCGCTTAACGGTGAACTGATCGTTATTCGAGGAGCTGTCTTGTCGATTTTTATCTCCTTGGTTCGCGTTTCTTCGATGTTGCCAAAGAGATCTTGCGAGCGATAAAGCACGTTGTGTATTCCTTCTTCCGAAATGGTAATAGCGTTTTCATATTTGTTCCAAATTTGGCCATTGTCCAAAGAATATATCGCATTTTCCACTCCGATTCCGTCATCATTGTCTGAACTGGACAATTCAACATTTACGTTAGAAACAAACCAATCATTATTTCCTTTTGCCCCTGAAACCGACATCAAGGTTGTCGGTGCAATCGCATCGCTAAATGTCGCGCCAATATTTACAGTTTGCTCAAAAGTGCCATCGCCTTCTCTGTCGATCTGCATCGTCACACCCTTGCCACCTTGAGACAAAATATTCCAGTCGACTGAAAATCGTTCAGTCATGTGCGCTGATATGGGAATATCCGTAGCAGTAAAAGTTACGTCATTGCCATCAATGTCTTTATTGAAGACCAGATTATATTTTTTCGTTTCTTGATCCGAAGAAGCGGAAATGCTTACAGCATCGGCAGAAACTGAGATCTGATCAACACTGCCCTGATTGATGGAAACATCGAAAAAAGTGGCAAAATATCCCGGACCGAATTTTGTGAACGAATATGTGCCATTTTCCGTGCCGGTAACTTCGCTTTTAAACGCAACGTCGCTTTCGGCATGATAGGTCTGATTCCAAGGCCGCACTTCTTCGTCCGACCCCACATTCAGATCATAAATCGGACTGATGTCTGGTATTTCTTCCACGATCAATGCATCCTTAATTCCCGTAAATCTTCCCTGGTCGTCAGCCAAAAGCAGATTTGCATTCCCGTCCAGAGATACCGTGGCTGTGTTTTTAGACAAGACGAACGGCTTGGGCAACGCCCCGCCATTATAAAGAGCATTTACGGACAACAATCCAATATAATTCTTATAAGTATTAAAGATATTATCTTCAATCGGCCAACTCAAACCATCATATTGCCAAGTATTATTGTTTCTGTCAATTTCAATGTAGCTATCATAGGAATCTCCTCCGTTATTTTCTTCACCAGCATTCGTATTCGGATGATTAACGTCATAAACATATATTTTATTGCCTTCAACTTTGTATGGAACAAGTGCGTGGCCCTGGTTTGACGGTTTCGCAAATAGATACCTGCCCAGTTCTACATTCCCCATAACTATGATATACGTATCATTGATCAATGGTCCTGTTTTGTCCGAATATTCTTTTGACAATTTATCAAAAATACTTCGAGCACTACTGGTTCGATTTCCCGCCTCGTCCAGATCCCACGAAAATAAATTAGCTGATTTAGCTTGATTCACGGCATTCTGGTATACATCTCCTTTTTGCGACAGCTGAAGGCTTAAGATAGTTTCCAGGACCGGCTTGCTGGCAATGTTACTTCCAAGCCAGCCCCCGCCAGTGCCTTTGGCCGGCCCATCGAGATTCCAGATTAAATTTCCTTTTGCAGCCAAGCTTTGTCCAAAATTGCCATAATAACCTCCAGCAAAGCCATTTTTTCCATACTGTATTTGCGATGATAGTGCCATGCCATAACAGGACCCATTAAATATGTCTGGAACACTTACGTTTAATCCGAATTTCTTATAAATTTCAAACTGAGTTTGCTGACTCACTCCACTTAAATTAAAAGTTTTTCCAAAAATGTCCCATTTACCGCCAGCTGTTAAGCTATTCGGTTCAACTTTTCTATTTTCAAATCTATATCCATAAGGATGGGGTTCAAATCCGTAGTCAAAATCGGTTTCAGAAATTGCATTTTCCCCAAACTCCACCCATTCACTTGTCTCTCCATTTTCATCGACCGCCCTAGCCCTCCAATGATAATTGCCATCAGAGCCATTCACAATTTTGAAAGTGACCCTAGTCCTCGTCCCATCTCCGCTTACGATTTTTTCACTTGTTTCGTTAAGTTCCGCCGTCGTCTCGTCAAAACTTCCTCCCAACTCAGCAACTCTTCTCATCTCCACTTGTAAGGTATCTTTTTCCGAATCTTCCATTTTCCCTTCAAAAATTATTGCATTCTCCTCTATAGTTTTGCCAATTTCTCCTCCCACTGCCATTTCTTGATTGTTGCCATCATATTGCTTCAAGTAGGTCGGCGTTGCCGGCGATTGCGCAATTCCAAAATCAGTATCAAGCGTCGGATTGTTTCCAAATTCCACCCAAGCGCTTTTATTGTAGTGTTCATCGATTGCCCTTGCTCTCCAATGATAGTTGCCATTTGTGACCTCAAATGAGACGCTCCCCGTATATCCACTAATTGTCGAGCTGCTCGTCCGAGTACCTGCAACTGCTTCATCAAACCCTCCTCCTAATTCGGCAATGCCTCTCATTTCAACCTCCAAAATGACAAAATCATGATCGCGATCCTCCAATTCTCCTTCAAAAACTACCGTATTTTCACTTTTTGTTTTACCTATTTCTTCCCCGATTGGTATTTCTTGATGGTATTTTGTATATTGCTTCAAATTGGCAGGCACAGCTGGAAGATGCTCAAATCCAAAATCGATATCAGTAGTAAGATTATTGCCGAACTCCACCCAAGCACTTGTGCTTCCAAATTCATCGATCGTTCTCGCTCTCCAATGATAAGACCCGTCAGCGGCATCAAAAACTATCGTTGCCGTATCTCCGCTGTTTATCAGGTCACTTGTCAAAATATTTGCAGTAGCATCATCAAAGGCTCCTCCAAGCTCAGTTATATCCCTTGCCTCGATTTGCAAACTCGTACGATTATTGTCTGGGTCTTGCAGCGTTGCAGCGAAAATTATTTCATTTTCTCCTATGCCTAAATTTCCTCCCATCTCTATCTGCCGAGAATTGACGTCCGATTGTATTAATAATGTCGGAGGCGCTGGCAGATGGTTACGGCATGAAAGGAAACCGCGAGCTGATACGGATTGGTTATCAATATAAGCGCTCCGTATCTCGATGAATGTAGCATTGCCTGTAGTGAGATTATCCAGAGTCAGGCCCGACGGCAATACGGGACCCGACCAGGCAGTTCCAGTAACATCCTGCAAAACAAGCTGGATACCGGCGCCAGGCGCGAGAGTCAATCCGCCGAAACTCCCATGTACATCATACGTATAAAGATGAAAAAGATCGGTCGGGAATGTATTAGGTCTATCCGGGGCGCTGTAATCATATGTCCCATGGTCATAAACATTAATAACTCCCGTGCCATAGTCCGTAACAGTCGCACCTCCCAAGGTCAGCGAAATATAATTATACTTATAATCACCTCTATAGGGAGGAATGTTTGATGGATTTCCGTTCGCATCAAAAGGCTTGTTAAGATTGGGCTGTCCGGGATAATAACTTGCCCATCCAGAAAACGGCGCACCTGCCGGCAGAGAACCAAACGGCTCATCGAGAGTTCCCTCAAAATAATAGCCGTCGCCATTCCAGACCAATCCACAATTCGATTCGGCTGCTTTCGCATTGCCGCTAAAAAATAAAAAAATCGCCATTGCAATGAATGCCGAAATAACTTGACCCCCTTTGTTTGAGAAATTCATTTTTGGTACTTTAATTGATTAAATACGAACCGTCTTTAAAATATTCATCCCGAATTAGTATATGGCAGCTTGTTAAAAATGTCTAGTTCTTGGTTGATGAGCTGAAATTTTGATGAAATTTTCCCATCTTCAAAAATCCAATCTTTATATTAATATTAACTAAAGAGGGACAATCTACCGCTTCCCTCGCCTCGCTGTCAGCCTTCGGCGAAGCGGGCCGACCCTTTCCCGTTCTAGTCCCCCATTTTAAAGAGCAAAATAACCCGAATGCTTGCAATGCAGGTTATGAAGTTAATTATTGTTATGTTTTGTATTTCAGCTGTTGAATCTTATTGTTTTTATGTCCACCATAAATGGTCCTCCGTACCAGAATCGGGCATGTATGGATTTTGAGAAGTTGATGCTTGTATCCAGGTTAGGAAAGTCCGACAAGAGAATAGTTATGACCCGTACTCCATTAAGACAGTTCTGTCGGTAGTCTGCAAGAGACAAATATCTCCATTCATTTATTCTGAAACATCCTAATCATCCCACGCGAAAAATAATTTAATTTAAAAAAATGGGAGATACAATAAGATTTATTCGTTCTTATTATATTTTTCCCAATTTGATAAAATCCTTTACTGACAACATAGAAATCACCAAATTCGTGTCTTTTTCAATCAGCAGATCAATGCCGTCCTTTGCCAATCTTAGAACTACCTCTTTTGGCAAATTCAGTGATTCTTTGAACATCGCAAGAACGATCTCTGAGATGTCATCCCCGGCCAATCTGTTTATCGATACCTTTCCGCATCTTTGGCATTCATGGACTAGCATCAGTTCCCCCTTTTTGGGTCTTCCTGAAAAACTGTTGATCCCTTCTTTTTTCAAAGTTAGGCCAATTGGTCTCATGCCTGCTTTGCAGCTGGATTCTCTGTCTCCTTGTTTCTCATGATCCATATGCTTAGACCACAGACAATAAGGACAATGATTGCGATGCCTCGTGCCCATAAGTTCGGGTACGCTGTAGATCCACTCGCCACAATGCTGACATTTGAATCCGTTGCTATTCTTCTCTTTTTCGACTAATTTTTCGTGCTGTCTCATTGATCTTTCTGATTCTTTGTTTCTGGACATTTTCCCTCCTTTTCCGCTTTTGTATTTTTGTATATTTTATAACATGAATTAGTTTCACTCATGTATAACATTTTAAGATATCATACTTTGACTTAAATGTCAAGCGCGGACCTGATATTTTGCAAAATAAGTCCGAAACAAGTTCTTCCAAAGTGCAATTAAACAAACTGGACAAATACATTTTTTAGGTTTAGCATAAAAGCATGAATATTCCAAAGATTTATTGCAAATCTGTAATAAATAGACGACTATAAATTATTTGAATCCTTATATGCAAAAAATATTAGCCATTGTGGCACATCCCGACGACGAAATCATAGGAGTAGGCGGGACCCTTTGTAAACATATAGCCCAAGCAGATCGCGTAACGGTCTTAATTTTAGGGGATGGGAAAAGTTCTCGAGATACTCGTTATAAAAAGATTGATGAAGAAACTAAAGAACTATCCGAAAAAGAAACGCGAAAAGCACTAGCTTGCATCGGCATAAAGTCTTTTATAAAAGAAAGTTTTCCAGATAATCGCTTTGACAGTGTTAATATGCTGGATATAATAAAAAAAATATCTAGCTGCATAAAAAGCATCGAGCCATCCATAGTCTATACGCATCACTTCGGGGATCTAAATATTGACCATCAAAGAACCGCCGAGGCAGTAACTATCGCTTGTCGTCCAATTGAAAATAACTGCGTAAAAGCTATTTATCAATTTGAAACCTTATCATCGACTGAATCGGCCGGATATTTTTCGGGACGAGCATTTTTGCCAAACATGTTTGTCGATATAACAGATTATATTGATAAAAAGATTTGTGCAATGAACTCATATAAAAGCGAACTGCGTGAATTCCCTCATCCGCGATCCCTGGAGACTATTAAAGCAAACGCCATGGTTTGGGGAAGCAAGATAAATATTCACTATGCCGAAGCATTTTTTTGCTTAAGAGAGATTAAATAATGAAATATGATAAGACTATGTATTCCATTTTTATTGACTGATACCAACCAAATACCAGACAGATCTGAATATGAAGACGAGATCTTTTTGGAACCGAACATATTTGACGGAATTGAATTGCAAAAAATAATACATCACGATCAGCTAGATAAATTATTGCAAAATGCCTCAAAATTTGGCAAAATAAAAGCTTTTCACTTTCCGACTGAAAATGCGGACTATTTAAATATTAAACGCATAGAAAGAACTCTTTTAGAAACAATTAAGATTATAGGCAGGAATAAAATCCCACATTTAGTGTTACATTCAAACTACATTCAACCCTTGGGTGAATTTGAATATTCCAATATGCCTGAAACAAGAAAAAGATTTATCAAATTCTACAACGAGATAAGAGCAACGGCCATAAAATCTGAAGTTGTTATTTGTATAGAGAATTTACCGATAATAGGCAATAACGGAGATGATTTTGATTCAGTTTTTGTCTTTCCTCAGGACTTTGATGATTTTGATTCCCCAAATATTCGAATTGCGTGGGATATCGGCCATTGGGCATATACATGCAAAGAATTTTTAAAATTATCAAGACATCTTGGCTTTAAAGAAGACTATATACTAGACTTTTACGATTTTATTAAACTTGGCTCAAAAATCATCAGATTTCATTTTTCTTCTTTTAAAAACAAAAAAGGCAACTCCAATTTTCCAAGTTGCGAAGAAGGAATCATCCCCCAATTAGGCCACTATGACGAAAAAATTCTTGCTCATGCATGCCGAATAATAAACGATTGGCCCCAAGATGTCGATATCACGCTAGAGATGAAAGAAACAAACTATCACAAGAGAGAAAATCTACATCATGCTATAAATTGGTTCTATACTAATGTCATCTCCTGTCAAAAATCATAAAATCCATATTTTCAGCTCCCCAACGATTTTTAAAATCGATAATGCCTTTATTATTTGAGCTAGCCATATCAAGAAATCTAAACCCCTCTGTTGATAATCGGTTTATTGTTGAAAACATAATTAGATAGTTGGCATTATATTTGCGACCATCATCCGATGAGACATTCCACCAATAAAAAGACCATTCCTTGTGATTCAAAAAAATACTTGTTGCAATCAATTTATTATCATGGAAAGCACCTACGAAATATACATCTGGGAACAACAATAGTTTTTCAAAGAATAATTTCGGTGTTTTATAGGAGCTGTTTACCCTGTCCATTGTTTGATCATATATACTGTAAAAACTATCCAGGTATTTGGAATCTAGGCATCTGGTCATAACTCCGTTTTTTGTTGCATTTTTAACTGCATTTTTTGCATTCTTTTTTACAAAACGCACCCAGCCGGGTGTTATTTTTATTACGGAAGTTATTTCCGCTGACCAGCCGGGCTTACCCTTTAATTCTGTTTTGTCCCTCGGAAACAGCTTCATTCGATTAATTTTTACTTCAAATTCTTTCTCAATCCCTTCTATGATATCAGACATGGCTTCATAACTTAATTGTTCCGAAGAGATAAAGCCTCCATATCCAATAAAATTAGCATAAGCTTTATTGTTATCGCATTGCAGGCAGATATATACGTTCGTATCGTTAATATTTATCTTTATATAATGATTGATTAAATCGAATATTTCAGAGACGAGCTTAAGCCATGGCAGTTGTTGAAAAAAATTAGATTCCGCCAAGTCAGCCGAAATCCCGATCCATTCTGATTCGTTAATTTCTGTGATCTTCATTTTTATCATACGAGTTAATTATCCTGCAAATTTCCTTAATTCTCTTTTTATTTATCGGATAACGGAACGGGATAGACAAGACCCTCTTCCACATTTGTTCCGTGTTGGGCAAACTATTCGGATCTACGGATATATCGCTAGACTTGTATAGCGGCAGATAGTTCCAAACTGTCTGTACGCCATTTTTAGACAAGTATTCTGAAACATCAAACCTCTCCCCTTCACTTAATATCATCGTAGCATATAAAGGCAGCATTTTTTCAGCAGATAGAAGAGTAAATCTTAAGTTATTTTTAATATAAATAAAATTATCCAGAGTAGCTTCTATATTATTCTTATGCTCCAGCAATTTGCGCGCAAGAATTGATTTTTGAAAACTGTTCATATTTTTTATGCTGGTATTCCCTTGGTCTATCTTTATGTTTTTTTCTTTTCCGAAATTATACACCAAACCTGTTAAAATAAAAAAGGATAATAGTTCTGAAAAACTTACATAAATAAAAAAACTAAAATAATATTTCCATCGCCGGGCAAAAGTCATCAAAATTGAAGAGAAAGAAACAAAATCTTCCGGCAAATTGATTTCCGCTTTTTTCAATAAATCTTCCCTATTAACAACCATTGCTCCTCCCCCTAGAGCGAATAGTTGCTTTTCCGGTCCAAAACTATACACCGAAATATCACCGTACCTATTTAGCTTTATGTCAGAAAGTGTATTTTCTAAGGTCTGAGAAAGATCGTTGATCAAAAAAATATTTCTTTCTCTGCAAAGTCTCGATAAGTTATCCAAATCGTCTATCAAGCCAAAAGTATGAGTAACGATTATGCCCCTAGTTCTGCAATTTATGGATTTTTTTAGTAAGTCAAAATCAATCCCGCAGGTTGGATTAATATCAATAAATCTAGGGACACCCTTTGTATAGAGTATGGGCTCAACGACAGCTGGACAATTAAATGCCGTTAAGATAACTTCGTCTTGGGCTTTTATGCCTAAAACTTTAAGCGCTAGCAGAATCGAAGATCTACCGCTATCAAGCAAATAAACCCTACTGCTCCCAAAATACTTATGAATCGTAGAGTCGTTTTTTCTATCGACATTCTTAAGCGGTAATATTTTTTTAAAAAGATATCGCACGCAATCGGCATGATCGTGCCAAAATCCCGTCCATGGATATATTTCTTCTATTTTACCATTAATTATCGGCGGGAAAAGCATATCTTTATTAATGTCATTTTTCATAATGTTTAATCGTAAGTAAAATGCCGGTTTCAAGATCAACCTTTGCGGCAAATCCTAATAGACTTTTAGCCTTTTCTACGGATGGCACTCTGCGCGTTATTTCCAGAGCAGATTCCCTTATATTGTTACCATATTGCCTAAATACAATTTCTGATCTTGATTCAGGAATATACTTAAGTATGATTTCGGCTAATTTCTTTATGCTTACTTCAATTGGATTCCCAATATTTACTATTTCAAACGGAGCTTTGTCGTATTTTATAAGCATAGCAACCCCATCAACGGCGTCCTGGGCATAAGTAAAACAGCGCGATTGACTGCCATCACCAAAAATATTTATTTCCCTATTATTTAAAGCAGCTTCAATAAAAATACTAACAACGAAATTATTTCTTTGCGACGGCCCATAAACGTTGAAAAACCGCGCTATGCCAACGCTCATCTTGGAAGAGACTGCCTTTAAATATTTTTCTATTTCCAACTTATTCTTTGCATATAAAGAAAACGGATCTGGTGTGCTCGATTCCTTATAGGGAATATCTTTGGAATTTCCGTATATCTCTGACGATGAAGAAAAGATAAATCTTTTTACTTTGTTTGCAACGCATAAATCGATAAATTCTTTTGTATCGCAATAATTAGTTTTTTGAACTTTGTCGGGGTTGTTATTGCAGTTGTCCACGCCTAATACAGCTGCTAGATGAATTAGACAATCCACTCCGATCAAATACGGTTCTATTTTTTTAAAATCACAAATATCGGATTGCACAAAAGATACTCCATCGACCTTAGCAAATTGAGTGTCAATCACCGTAATATCGTATACATCATCTTTGAAAAGTCTTTTTATTAAATGTGTTCCAATAAATCCCGATCCCCCCGTAATTACCACCTTTTTCCTATTCATAAGTGAATTTATTTAATGTTTTAGAAATATATTTAACTTCTAGCTCACTGAGATTTTCGTAAAGAGGCAGAGAAAGAACTTCCTGGAAAATCTTCTCCGTAACTGGCAAATTGTGGCTAAATCCTCCATCTTTATAATATTTTTGCATATGGTTTGGAATAAAATGAACACTTGTTCCAATTCCGGCAAGCTTCATCTTTTCAACAAGTTCATCGCGCCCTAGCCTTGATGAAGGCCTAACTCTTATAACAAAAAGATGCCAAGCATGTTGATTTTTAGCACAGTCAGAATCCTTTGGCAATACTATGTTGGGATTATTTAATAAAAGCTTTTTGTACAGCCTTACCAGTTTCACTCTTTTCATGTGTGCTCGCTCAACAAATGGAATTTGAGATAAACCCATGGTTGCATGTATATCAGTCAAATTGTATTTAAAACCAGCATAATCAACTCCATAATTCCAAGACCCATTTTTAGCATATCGCTTCCATGCCTGTTTTGTGATGCCATGCATAGACACAGATCTGACATATTCAGCGATTTTAGAGTTCGGACACACAACCATTCCACCTTCGGCAGTGGTTAAATTTTTTGTTGCATAAAAACTAAAGCATGTGAGATTTTTCCCCCCGCCGATATATTTTCCATTATATTTCGTAAGAAAAGCATGAGCAGCGTCTTCAACCACTTTTAAGCTGTATTTTTTTGCGATCCTGTTGATAGAGCCCATCTTTGCCGATACTCCAGCAAAATGAACAACAACAATAGCTTTTGTTTTTTTTGTTATTCGTCTTTCAACATCTTTCGGGTCTAAACAAAAAGTATCTTCCTCTATGTCACAGAACACAGGATTGGCTCCGAGATGCATAATCGAGTTTATTGTCGAACAGAAAGTATAACTTGGGACAATAACCTCGTCCCCCGGTTTAATTCCTGCTGCCAGATATGCCAGATGCAAAGCGGCAGTGCCCGAAGAAACAGCCACAACGTTCTTTGCGCCAACAATGGAAGCAATGGATTTTTCAAATAATTGAGCTTGCTTGCCTGTTGTGATCCAGCCAGATTCAATGACCTTTTTTAAATCGCCGACAACGGAACTCGGAATATTTACTCTGTTGAAAGGTATATATTTCATATCTTTATTTCCTTGATTAATCGATTAAAAATAAACAACTTTAGGTTCCTCTACTTGTGCAGAACTCTGAAAAGAAATCTCCTCTTTTTTTGTTTCTCAAATACTCTGGGGCGCGCTACGACCCTTCTTCTAAAAAGACAAATAAAAAATACAAGCATATTTGCCGTAAAAATCACTGAAACATAAGTAACGGTCAATAAATTATATTCTGCTATTGAAACTATTGTTAGAAAGTCCGTACTTGCCATTATTGCCCAGAATGAAAGTGTTTCACTCCAGGGATTTTTAAAAGATTTTCTGATAGTAGGAATATAACCTGCGCCATCAATTGCTGAAACCATTAACACGGAGGGCAACGGATTATCTAACTGCCACCAGATCACAACTGCAAGAAGTGCAAACGCAAGAACTATTTTGTCGCTTGATATTACATCTTTTGTCCCATATTTGAATGAAAGTAGAAAAATAATAAATACAAAGAAAGTTCCAAGAATTAAACTGACGCTCGCAAATTTCCCACCCCCTTCCAACAGAGCGACTGTAGCAGTTCCTTGAGTGATACCTCCGATCAACCAGGTATATAAATGAGGCTTTGTTTTATTTGCAAAAATATCACTTAAATATGGAATAAAACCTATAATAACGAGCGAAGTCGCAATGACCGCGACAAAAATCTTATAATCCATAAATTCGGGGAGTTAAAAGATAATTTATTGACTTAATTCTATCACAAAATATGATATAGCTCCACCAACCTCGATAGTATTACTATCATATCTTTATTAAGGTGAGAAAAGGTGTCAGGTATGCTCTGTAGAAAACATCCTCATTTTACCAAGACAGCACAATAGCTACATTGTGCGTGAATATTCTTAGCATGATTTCCCTGCACTGGCTCCAGAATGTCCGCGCGCGCAAGAAGCTATCCAAATTT